>NZ_FITM01000020.1 GCF_900047545.1 Candidatus Synechococcus spongiarum | reverse complement strand
TCTTGGAAGATTCTCTCTGAACACCATGGGCTGCCCTCCCCAAATGACTCATCAGCTCCAAACTACCAATCCCGGAAGGAAAAGGGTGCGAGCGTGATACAGCCTGACTTGCCACAGCCAACTGGCAAGACGATGCCGACCTCGTGTTCCTTTTCGTTGGGGTCCCTGGCAAAGTCTTCAAGGGCGGCGTATGCTTCCTTCTGGGGTTTGCGGAGTTTGGGATTTTCTTGGATAACAGGGGTCTTGGTTTGAAAAGCGTTTCTCTCCATGTCCTTGCAAAGGGAAGCAGTGGACTCAGATTTTAAGCCTCAGCGCTCAACAGGCTATTGCCCAGAAAACCGAACCCGCTTCCTTTTCCTCCTCGCCTGGGCCTCCAGTGGAGCTCTCACCCCCTCGTACATCATCAACAAATACTCCACTCTCTCCCGCTCAGAGGCAAATCCCGACCGCCGATAAAGTCGATCCACACCCCGATCAAGTGCCTGATGAGCACGCCGCAAGTTTGGCGGCATGGTATCTGGATCGTAGAGATCAGCCAGGGTGGCGCCAGGGTGGGCAGCACGGGCATCAAGAACACCTTGGGCTAGCAGGTCCAGCTTTGAAAGACCTGCATCCCTGGGTGGCAGCGGAAAGGTGTTGTAGACGAGACCGATGGAATAGCGATAACTACTTTCCAACCGACCCCCAATATGGCGCAGCCAGGCCATATGCATGGCCGAGGTGAGCAGCGCGAAATCTGCCAGTGTGGCGTTCTGAAGCAAAAGCGTAGCATCGCTGGGAATCACTGGGGGATTCAGCCATCCGATAGGTGCATAGTCCCGCCGCTCGGAGCTTACCCTTGGAACCAAAAGGAAGGGCGCAGTGGGGATGACGTTGATGTGGTAGAGCGTTGGCGTTGCCGCGAGCTTCTGTGTTGGCTTACTCTTGCTGGCCTCCCGATAGGCGCGGACAGCGACGATCCGCTCCCGCACCCGGGGCAGCCGCGCCAGCACGTCCGGCGGTGTGTCGTGTAGCGCCAGAATCCAGCGTTCACCACCTTGCAGGTATTCCCGTGCGCCAATGAACGGACGGAGCCAGGGCGCAGCTTCGGGTTCCGTTTCCAGAAACGCGCCACGTTCTGCGGCGTCGAAGATATAGTTGCCACCATCGATGGGTTTGGAGCCGATGATCAATCTGCTCATCCCGTTGATGGGCGCGCTTTCCTCCTGCACCACCAGATGGGGGTCCGAGAGGCCACCAGCGTCGAACAGATAGGGGGACAGCACCTGATGACGGCTCTCCTCCGGTTCACTGTTGATGTCGGGATAGCTGAAGAGGCGCTTGTGGGGCCAGGGTTGGTGACGATGATGGAGGCCCAGGATTACTACGTGGACATGGGCTTTGCCGCGGGCATCGGAACCCCAGGCGAAGGTGCGGTGGGCAAAGGCGATGTCCAGCTTGCAGCGGTGGAAGACAAGGGGCCAGAGTTGGCCCACTTGTTCCCCCTGGGTGATGGAATTGGTGGCCACAAAGGCCATGGGGGCCGTGCTGCGCTGTAGATATTCTCCCGCCTTGAGGAACCAGGCGGCCACGTAGTCAAGAGTGCCGCCGCTTTTGCCCAGCCCGGCGATGCGCCGCACCTGCTGCCGTTGTTGAGATGTTTGATATTTAGCGCCCACGAACGGCGGATTGCCAAAGAGATAGGAACACTGTTCTGGCGCCAATACCTCCGCCCAATCCAGTTCCAGAGCATCGTCGTGGACAATGTTTGGTGATGTTTCCAGGGGAATGCGCACAAAGGTTTGGCCAAATTCCAGACTCAGCTGGTTGTTCATGATGTGGTCCATCATCCACAGAGCAGTCTCGGCAATGCGGGCCGGGAACTCCCCCAGCTCAATGCCGTAGAATTGATCCACGTTCAGTTTAGACAGGTCCGCTGCCCACCCTTCCAATTGCCGGCGGCCGTCCCGGTCCCTGGGATAGAGGGCTTTCAAAACGTCAATCTCCAGCAAGCGCAATTCTCGGTAGGCAATGATCAGGAAATTGCCGCAGCCACAGGCGGGGTCAAAGAAGGTGAGGCCCCCCAGCCTGGTTTGGAAGCTCCACAGCGCCGTTTGACGGTGAGTCTTTCGGGCTTGCAAGCGGGCAAACTCGGCCCGCAGGTCCTCCATGAACAACGGCTCGATCACCTTGAGGATGTTTTTCTCGGTGGTGTAGTGGGCACCCTGGGCGCGGCGCTGGACCGGTTCCATCACCGACTGGAACAACGCCCCGAAAATGGCGGGGGAGACTTGGGACCAATCAAAGCGGCAGGCGTCCAGCAGGGCGCTGCGCATGGCGGCGTTGCAGGAGAACATGGATAAGGGGCCTTTGAACAGGTCCCCGTTGATGTAGGGGAATCGGGCCAGGTCTTCGTCCAGGGTGGTGGGGCGCTGCTGCTCCGGTGTGTCCAGCACCTGGAAAAGCTGGGCCAGCCACGGCCCCAGGTCGGCCCCGTCCTCGCTGGTGCGGGTCTCCATGAGCTCCACAAAGATGTCTCGCGGCTCGAAGACGCCGGTGTCGTCAGCGAAGAGGCAGAACACGACGCGCACCAGGAACTGCTCCAGGTCATGGCCGCCGTGGCCCACCTCCGCCAACTGGTTGTGGAGTAAACCCACCAGTTCGGCAGCGACGATGTTGACCGGGTCCTGATCCCGAAAGCTGCGGCGCTGCACCCCCAGGATGAAGCCGAAGATCTCCACATGGCCCGGCAGGTCCACCAGGGTGAAGGCCACCGTGTCCCGCTCGTCCAGGTCGTAAAGCTGGAAGGTCTGGAAGTCGCTCACCAGGATGTAGCGGGGGCGCTCCCGCTCCGGTAGGGCATCGCAATACTCACCGGCCTGGTCATAGGCGGCGGCCAGGTCCCGCCCGGCGCTTTTCTGCTCCACGATGAGCACCCCCGGCCAGAACAGGTCAATGAAGCCCGAGCGGTTATCCAGCTTGGCCACGTGGGCCTCGTAGCGGGCCACGGTGCGGCGCTTCACGCCGAACACCTGGAAGAAGTCGTTGTAAAAGCTCTGGGTTTCCCCCTTCTCGTAGACGGCGTCCTGCCACTCGTCGGCAAAGGCGGCGGCGCGGGCGCGTACTTCGTTCCAGGACAGGCGCATCAGACGGCCTCAAGCAGAGCGGCTTTCCGCAGGCTCCACGGAGTGTTGTTGTGGTTCATTGGGGCCAAAGTTTCCAGCTTGGCATCCATCTGATCCTGTGTGAGCGTTCCTTGTCCCATGGCCCACTTGCCAAGCTGGATCAGGGCATAACGGCTCGGATACTGCATGAGCCTGAGATCAGTGGCATTCACCTGAGTATGACTGTTGAAACGACGGAACTGCTCATCCACTGCGGTCGTGTTCAGGAACAAGGCCAACCCACGGGCCAATGTCTCGGGCAGGCCGTGCTTGTTCTGGTGAAACAGATTGATATGGTTCTCAAAGTCCAGAACGGAATGCTGGCCAAAGGCGGTAGCGTCAATGACGCTGGCCACCACACGGCGCTTTTCTTCTTTGGATGAGAAGCGGCGCACTGCACAATAAAACCCGTTGGGGTAAAGCCACCTTTCCGTCTCGGCGTTACGGCTGATCGCGTTCGGCTTCTTCAAGCCAGCTATGGGCCATACGGTCCCGCCCATGCGCAGGTGGCTGGGGTAGATCAGGGGAACGATGCATGCCTCAGGCGTGGGGCGCAGGTGGACTTTCATGCGGAAATCAACCACTGGCCCGGTGGAGACCTGGATGCCAAGATCAGCCAGGGAATAAGCCCACCGGCACCCAGGCGCTCGATGGCGGTTTTCTCTGGCGTTGTGAGCACGTGGATCAACTGTTCAGGGGCATGGGGGAACACGACCCGCTCGAACGGATGGTCGTGGGTGACAAAATCAGCAAAGCTGTCTTCAGTGGAGGTGGACACCGTCACCGGCCCCTGTTGGCCGCCGCGCTCCAGGCGGATGATGATGGTTTCCTGCAGCACCTCATCTCCCTTGAACGGTTTATTGCGGGATGCGAACAGGTGCATCTGGCGGATGGCCGACCGCGCCAGGATAAAGTCACGGAATGGACGGTAGTATGGCCCGCTGCAGAAGCTGTGGGGGATGATGGCCACGATCTGCCCACCCGGTGCAGCCTCCGCCACAGCCAGGCCCACGAAGGCGGAATAAAGATTCACCGTCTTGATGCCGACGCGGTGCAGGGCCAGCCGGTGGGCTGAGTGGCTGCTGATCTTCTTGTAGGGGGAATTGAGGATCACGTGAGTGTAGCCCTGGTTCCGTAGGCCGTGGGCAGTGGCCAGATGGATGTAGTCGCCTCGGATGATGCGGGATGTGGCGTGGCTGTATACGGCCAGGCGTCGTGCAAGGTGGCCC
>NZ_FITM01000006.1 GCF_900047545.1 Candidatus Synechococcus spongiarum | reverse complement strand
GGTTCCGCCAGAACGTAATAGGCGTGACTGGCCTGATTGAGTTGCTGCCGCAGAGTGTCTGCCCTGGCCTCGGCCTCAGCAAGGGATACGGAAGACACGCTCAAGGTGGGGGCTCCCTGGTTCAAGCCTTCAGGATGCGGTCAATGCGCCAGTCCTCACCCACCTTGACGAAGGTGAAATCCAGGGGCAGCACCTGTTTTTTGTCCTCGGAGTTCAGCTTCACGGTGAGGATGATCTGCCCCTCCTGGATGCGGGGACGGCCGGATTTGAGGTTGCGGTAGCGCCTGAGTTCCAGGCTGGAGAGCAGGCGAATAAAATTTTGGCGACTCACGTGTAGCCGATAATTCTTGGTGGTGAGCAGGTAGGCGGCATCCACACGCCCCCGCGCCACCTGGCTGAAGAATTGCTTGACCAGTGGATTGATGCCGCGGGCGCTGATGATGAGGCGGATGGCGCTGATCAGCCAATAGGTGAGAAGCGCCGCCAGGGCTGCCAGCAGGGCTTTCGTCCCGTAATCCCGCAGGAGAATCATGTCCATGGACCGGGCAGCCGTGGCGAAAGGAACTCGTGTCTGAGATTGTGCCTGACTGGCGGCTCCTACGGGGGCTGGTCTTAAGAATCCAGGCTTCAAGCACCATGGTCAGGAGCCCACAGGACGGGGGAAGCCCGTTGGGGCTAGGCTGGCGCCATGATGACTCAAGATCCCTACCGTCACCGCCCTGGCCATGCCCTGGCGAACTTGGTGGAGGCTGGCCGTGACTTTGTCCACGGCGCCGCAGGTGCCAGACCGGGATCACGGCGTCGCAGGGGTTCGGGGGGCATCAGCCAGTTCAGTCGTTGGGTGGGCGAGGGCATCAATTGGCTCCTGGAGGAGGACCCCGACGGCAGGGTGCAGGAGGCTCCATGGACGGAACCACTAGCGCCGTCAGAATCGCCGCTTAACGGGGAGAGAAGGGGCAGGCCCGGTAGAACGGCCGGTGACCCATCCGGCCCGGAGTCCCCCTGGTCCCACCAGGGCAACCACGGTGCGCGGCGACGACCGCTTCAGGTGATTCCCCACCCTGCTCCCCCCCTGCTGCAGCAGGCGCGGCCTGCCCCGGAGCCTTGGGAGGAGGAGTCCCCCCGGCGTGACGGCGGCGGCAGTCGTCCGTCGCGGCCCCGGCCCCGCTCCAGCCGCCGCATCAGGCCATGAGTCACCTAGTGGTGATGGGTTTCCCCACGGTAGAGGAGACCGAAGAGGTGCGTTGCGAGTTGGCGGGTCTCCAGCAACAGCACCTGATTTCCCTGGAGGACGCCGTTGTGGTGGAGAGGGACAAGCAGGGCCACGTGCATCTGCGCCAAGCTGTGAACCTGACAACCGCAGGAGCCATCAGCGGCGGGTTCTGGGGATCGTTGATTGGGTTGATCGTGCTCAACCCCCTCCTGGGGGCCGCTGTGGGCGCAGGGGTTGGCGCGGCATCGGGTGCGCTGGCGGACATGGGCATCAACGACGACTTCATGCGGGAACTGGGACACACCCTGCCGGAGGACAGCGCTGCCCTCTGCCTCCTGGTGCGAACGGTGACCCTGGACCGTGTTCTGGAGAAGCTGCAGAGCCACGTCAGCCACACCAGGCTGCTGCACACCAGTCTCAGCCACACGGACGAGCAAAAGCTTCGCCATGCCCTGGAGTTGAGCAAGCATTCCCACCAGATACAGGGAGAATGAGATAGCCAGCGCCAGCCACCATGGGCTCCACCAACATCACCGTGTCCAATCCCAGCAAGACAGCCGAGATGGCAGCCGCCGTACGGGCACTTCATCAGCGCCGCGCCCAACCACCGTTATTTGAGGATCCCCATGCCTTGGCCATGTGCAGAGGATTCTGGCGGCGAGTGGTCGCCAACAACTGGCTCGCCAACCTGATGATGGGCACAGTGTTGTCCACCACGTCGGGCATCATGCCCGTGGTCTACACCCGGGCCCGCTTTGGAGAAGACCTTCTGGAGGCCGCCGTCAAGGAGGGTCTGGATCAATACGTAATCGTGGGGGCAGGATACGATACCTTTTCTGTGAGACGCCCTGATCTCATGGACAAGCTGACCCTCTATGAAGTGGACCAGGCGGCCACGCAGCAGTCCAAGCGGGAGCGCCTGAAAGCTGCGGGACTCACGGAACCCCGGAATCTATGCTACGTGGCGGCGGATCTTAATCAGGAACAACTCCATGAGGTCCTGGCGCGGGTCAACTTTGACAAGACACGTCCTGCTTTGTTCTCCTGGTTTGGCGTTACCTATTATCTGGAGATGGCATCAATCAAAGAAACATTGATCAGCATTGCTTCCCATATGGCGCCTGGATCGGCAGTGATGTTTGATTATCTTGCCGACCCAAGATTAACGCCTTGTGGATTCATTAGAATGCAGGAAGCCAGTGCCAATTTTGTGGCCAGGCGTGGTGAACCGTGGCTGTCCAGTTTTGTGCCAGATGAACTGCCTGGTGTTCTGGATGAGTTGGGCTATGCAACAGCAAATCATCTGAAACCGCAAGAGGTGGGACCTCGTTATTTCTCGAAAACAGATGATATGACCTATCCTGCCTTCATAGGACTCTACCATGGGATTGTCCGCCAGGCAGAGAACAGTGAGAGCCAAATCAGTTGACCAACAGGGGCTTCAGGCAGCGACCCGTGTGGCTGTCCGGATGGTCGGCCACCTGCTCGGGGGTGCCACAGGCCACCTGCTGTCCACCACGATCTCCCCCTTCAGGCCCCAGGTCAATGAGCCAGTCAGCGCAGCGTATCACGTCCAGATTGTGTTCAATGACAACAATCGAGTTGCCTTTCTCCACCAGGCGTTGCAGGATCTTCATCAGGGTATGCACGTCGTAAAAGCTCAGGCCGGTTGTGGGCTCGTCAATGAGGTAGAGGGTTTTGCCCGTGGCCCGCTTGGACAGTTCTGTTGCCAGCTTCATGCGCTGTGCCTCTCCACCGGACAGGGTTGGGGCGGGCTGTCCCAGCCGCATATAGCCTAAACCAACATCCACCAGACTCTGCAGCCGCTGCACCGCCGCCGGGATGGCTGAGAAAACATCCTTGGCCTCTTCAATTGTCATTTCCAACACATCGGAAATCGTGTAATTCTTATAGCGAACTTGCAACGTTTCCCGGTCATATCGCTTGCCCTTGCACACATCACACTGAACATAGACATCCGGTAAAAAACTCATGGAGATCACGTTCACACCCTGTCCTCCACAGGCTTCGCAGCGTCCCCCTTTCACGTTAAAGCTGAATTGACCAGCCCGATACCCTCGGGCCTTCGCCTCAACGGTTGCGGCAAAACACTGGCGAACCGCGTCAAAGGCGCCCACGTAGGTGGCCGGGTTGGAGCGGGGTGTGCGGCCAATAGGGGATTGGTCAATCACAATCACCTTGTCAAGGGCTGGAACCCCCTGGAGCGCACCCAGGCCATCGGGGAACGGTGTCCTGTGGCCCAACCGGTTCTCCAGCGCGGGCCGCAGCAGCTCGTTCACCAGGGTGCTTTTGCCACTGCCACTCACCCCAGTAACGCACACTAGCCGTCCCAAGGGAATGTCAACGTTCAAGTTTTTCAGGTTATTGCGATGGCAGTTGATCATTCGGAGACACCGCTGGTTACGGTTGCGGCGCTGCTCCGGCGTGGGGAGATGGCAGCGACCGGATAGATAGGCCCCTGTCAAGGATTCCTGACTGGCCAGCACATGACCAAGGGTGCCGGAAACGATAATCTCCCCCCCGTGAACACCAGCGCCAGGACCAATATCCACCAGATGATCGGCGGCGCGGATGGTTTCTTCGTCATGCTCCACCACAATGAGGGTATTGCCCAGGTTTCGCAGCCGGAAGAGGGTTTTCAAGAGGCGATGATTATCTCGCTGATGGAGTCCAATGCTGGGCTCATCCAATACGTAAAGCACACCGGTGAGACCGGAACCAATTTGGGTGGCCAGGCGAATCCGCTGGGCTTCGCCGCCGGAGAGGGTGACGGCAGCACGGTCCAGGCTCAAATAGTCCAGGCCCACATCCAGGAGAAACCGAAGGCGAGCCTGAATTTCCACCAGGACCTGCTTGGCGATCTGCAACTGGCGGGGCGTCAGCAGGGGGGGGGAGTGGTCTTCTCCCATACCACCCAATCGCTCAATACTCACCAGGCATTGATCAATGGTCATGCTGGTGAGGTCGTGAATTCCGTAAGGCCCCACCAGCACGGCCAAAGCTTCTGGCCGCAGGCGCCGTCCGGAACAGGTTTTACAGAGGACATCTTCTCGATAGTGTTCGAGTTTCTGGCGCATGGCCTCGGAGCCCGTCTCCTGATACTGGCGCTCTAACATGGCAAGCACACCATGGAATTTTCGCTTGTAACCCTGGCCAGATTTGTATCGACTATCTCCATGAATACAAATTAAATTTTTCATCCCATAGAGAATGGCTTGCTGTTGGGTAGAATTGAGTTGACACCAGGGCGTCTGCAAATTAAATCCCAATTCCTTGCCAAGACTATACAACAAGGAATAAGGGTAATGGTCATCACGATGACTCCATGGTACAATAGCTGCATAGATGGGCTGACTGGGATCAGGGATCACCCGTTCCACAGTGAAGCAGCGGCGATGGCCAATGCCATGGCAGTCGGGACAGGCCCCATAGGGAGAATTGAAGGAAAACAACCGTGGGGACAACTCTTCCATCACCGCCCCATGGACCGGACAGGCAAAATGTTCAGAGAACATCCATTCCTGCTCCATACCGGGAGGCAACTCCTCCCCTTGGTGTAACACCACGTTGACCACCGCCAAACCATCCCCCCGCTGCAGACAGGTGCGCAGGGAATCGTGGAGCCGTTCGTCAATGCCCGGGCGCGCCACCAGACGATCCACCACCACGTCAATGGTGTGGTGGTGATTTTTTTCAAGCGCAATGTTGTCGTTCAGTTCCCTCACCTCGCCGTTGATACGCACCCGGGCAAAGCCCTCCGCCAACAGGTTGGCCAGCAGTCGAGCGTGGGTCCCCTGCTGACCCCGCACCACAGGGGCCAGCAGTTGAAAGCGAATCCCTTCCGGCAACTGGACAACGGCGCTGACCATCTCGTCAATGGTCTGGGGTCTGATGGGACGACTGCAGTGGGGGCAGTGGGGCTGTCCGGCCCGGCCAAAGAGGAGGCGCAGGTGATCGTAGATCTCAGTCACCGTGCCCACCGTAGAGCGGGGATTGTGGCTGGTGGACTTCTGGTCGATGGAAATGGCGGGAGAGAGCCCCTCGATGGCGTCCACGTCGGGCTTGTCCAACTGGCCAAGAAACTGGCGTGCATAGGTGGACAGGCTCTCCACGTAGCGCCGCTGACCTTCGGCAAAAATGGTGTCGAACGCCAGGGAGGACTTACCGCTGCCACTGACGCCGGTGAACACCACCAGGCGATTGCGGGGAATGGCGAGGTTAATATTGCGAAGGTTATGCTGACGAGCGCCACGAACACGAATCACGTCCTCCGAGGGTGGCGGCCCAGGTTTTTCCGTAGACGCCATCGGAGTTCCCAGGTCCAGGA
>NZ_FITM01000054.1 GCF_900047545.1 Candidatus Synechococcus spongiarum | reverse complement strand
CTTTTCATTTTATGATGAGAACTTCCCCATATACACCCGTCCCCGTTATCTGCCCCCCACCAAGCTGCTGGACAGTCACGTGACCGAGTCCATTCTTGGGGACGGCTCCATCCTGAAAGACTGCAGCATTCACAAGTGCGTACTGGGGGTGCGCAGCCGCATCGAGAGCGGCGCCGTGCTGCAAGACACCCTGACCATGGGCAGTGACTACTACGAGTCCAATGGCCAGCGGGACGCGATGCGCGCCAAGGGGAGCATTCCCTTGGGTGTGGGAGCCGGCTCCACGGTGAAGGGGGCCATCCTGGATAAAAACGTACGCATTGGCGACAACGTGCAGCTCATCAACAAGGACCACATCGAGGACGCTGATCGCCCCGAGCTGGGCTTCTACATCCGCAGCAACCTGGTGATAGTGATTAAAAACGCCACCATTCCCAACAACATGGTGATCTGAGCGTGATCCAATCGCCCAATGCCCGGACTCTTCGCAGTCCCTTAAGGTCAATCCGGCCACACTGTTCCTAGTTCAGCAACACGTCATGAGCAAGGCGCATTTCGGCCTGGTTGGCCTCGGCGTCATGGGAGAAAACCTCATCCTCAACGCCGAGCGCAACGGCTTCAGCAGCGTGGTCTACAACCGCACCCGTGAGAAGACGGACGCCTTCATG
This sequence comes from Candidatus Synechococcus spongiarum, assembly GCF_900047545.1. Lineage (GTDB taxonomy): Bacteria > Cyanobacteriota > Cyanobacteriia > PCC-6307 > Cyanobiaceae > Synechococcus_B > Synechococcus_B spongiarum_C. Next base: position 1,444 of record NZ_FITM01000054.1, on the reverse strand, counting down.
GCTGGTCGTGGCTCCGGCAAGGCCATTCAAGCGGCCTACACCCTGCCGGACTTTGTCCAGCAGTTGGAACGTCCCCGCCGCATCCTGATGATGATCAAGGCGGGTGCCCCCATTGACGCCACCATTGACACCCTGGTGCCCCTTCTAGAAGAAGGGGACCTGCTCATTGACGGCGGCAACTCCCTCTACATGGACACGGAACAACGGGTGCAGGCTCTGGAAAGCCGGAGTTCCGGGTACATCGGCATGGGCATCTCCGGCGGGGCCAAGGGGGCGCTGGAGGGACCCAGCATGATGGCTGGCGGCACCAGGAAGGCCTACCAGGCCATCGCCAGCCTGGTGGAAACTATGGCCGCCCAGGTGGAGGACGGTCCCTGTGTGGCCTACATGGGTCCTGGTGGGGCCGGCCACTTCGTCAAGACCGTTCACAACGGCATTGAATACGGCGTGGAGCAGATCCTGGCGGAAGCCTACGACCTGATGAAGCGGGGCGCCGGCCTCAACGGCCAGGCCATGGCTGACGTGGTGGGCGCCTGGAACCAGTTGGAGGAATTGAGTTCCTACCTGGTGGAAATCACGGAAGTGTGTCTGCGCACCAAGGATCCGGAGAGTGGCGCCCACCTGGTGGAAAAGATCCTGGACGTGGCCGGCCAGAAGGGTACGGGCATCTGGACGGTGATCAGCGCCCTGGAGATGGGGGTGGCGGTGCCCACTATCTATGAGTCCGTCAATGCCCGGGTGCTCAGTTCCCTGAAGGCGGAGCGGGTCAAGGCCAGCACCATTCTGGACGGTCCCACTGTCACCCCTATGGAACTGGGCAGCGTGGCGGACGGCATGGCGCCGCTGCGGGATGCGGTCATCCTCAGCATCATCACCAGCTATGCCCAGGGGCTTGCCCTGCTGCGGCGCGGCTCGGAGCGGCACAACTACCACCTGGATCTCACCAGCATCGCCAGAATCTGGAAAGGAGGCTGCATCATCCGCGCCAAGCTGCTGAGCCGCATCCAGGACGCCTTCCGCAAGGCTCCCCAGCTTCCCAACCTGATGGTGGATCCCTGGTTTACCCAGCAGATCAATGGACGGCTGAACAACCTGCGCACCGTTGTGCAGGCGGGCGCCCAGGCGGGCATCCCCCTGCCGTGCCTCTCGGCCGCCCTGCACTACATCGACAGCTACCGTTCACCCCGGCTGCCTCAGAACGCCGTGCAGGCCATGCGGGACTGCTTTGGCTCCCACACCTATGAACGGGTGGACCGGGAGGGAAGCTTCCACACGGAGTGGCTGGCATGAGCCGCTACCGCCTGCAACGCAGCCCGGACAAAGCAGCCCTGGCCCAAGCCGCTGCCGCCGCCATGGCGGCGGTGATCCGTGGCGCCACCAGCCGGCAGCCCCGTTGCGTCGTGGCCCTGGCGGGGGGCAGCACACCGGAGGCTGCCTACAGGCA
>NZ_FITM01000016.1 GCF_900047545.1 Candidatus Synechococcus spongiarum | reverse complement strand
CCAGGCACTTCCTTGTGGAAACGGCTGACGGCTGTTGGTAGTTCTGGGCTGGCCATTGGCCACCACCTGACCCGGTTGGGGGAGGCCAACTGGGCCAGGTCAACACCGTTCAGGCTCAAACACCAGCTCCGGCACCACCACTTCCCAGGAATCGCACTTAATTCCGTGTTGATAATTTGGCTGCGCTTGCGTACGGCTCCGGACAATCACGGCCAGCACCGTGATGGAGCGGCATCTCATCCCTGGCGGCGGCTGAAAGGCCTGGGCAAGACGCCCTACCACCTGCCCTGTGGAGTCCAGAAGCTCCCAACGCCCACGGGGGCCAACGTGTGTCGTGAGCAGGTCAGCGGGGGACAGGGCCGCGATGGCGGCGTGAATGGGGTCAGCGTCAAAGTGGCGTCCTGCAAAGCCCAGGTCCACGTCTTTAAGCTCGGCGCGAACATGACGGTACGCCATGGCCGGGGAAGGGGGTTGGATGGGGACGGGTTCGCGCCAGAGCACGGCGGGAAGCTCCGCCAAGCCCTTCTGCAAGCGATGGTTCTGCTGGAAGCGGGCCAGCAGCAACGTGTGTCTGGCGCGGGTCATGGCCACGTAGTAGAGGCGGCGCTGTGCGTCCGGGTCCTCCCCTTGCCGGGTGCGATCCCAGGCCCCGTCCAGCACCGCCACGTGGTCAAACTCCAGGCCTTTGGCCCCGTGGGCGGTCACCAGCAGCAGGCCCTGCTGACGTTGACGCACGTCCCGGCTCCACTCCGCCAGCCATTCGATGCAGTGCTCTACCGGGGTCTCCCCAGCACCTGTTTCCAGCCTGTAATCCTGGACGGCCTGCCGCAGCAGGTCGCACCAGGGACCTGACGGTTGGGCGGCAATCCAGGCCTCCAGCGCGTCGCCATCCACCACCTGGGGCGTGCGATTGCGCAGCCAGGTGACCAGGGCCTGGGTTTCCCGCAGGCGCCAGACGCTGGGGATGGTCTCGTTGCCCATCTGCACCGGGATGCCACGGGCTTCACAGAAGGCCCTGACCGGGTGCAGCCATGTCCACTCACGGGCCACCACGGCACAGCGGCACCAGTCCCAGTGGGGCGCCAACGCCTTGAGGCGCAACAGCTCCCCCATAACAACCTGGGCCTGGGACAGGGGGTTGGTGCCCACCGGCAGGATCTGTACCCGCCCCTGGGCGACGGTGTCAACGGCTTCCCATGGGTCACCCGGTGGGTCCTTCTCCCGTGACCGGTCAACGTGGATGGGATGATCAGCCTTCATCCGCTCTCGCGCCGGGGCAATGACGGCATTGGCTGCCGCGATGATGTGGGCCGTGGAGCGGTAATTTGCCGTCAGGTAGCTGGGCCTGGGGCCGTAATCTGCTTCAAAGCGACGAATGAATTTCACCGAAGCGCCCTTGAAGGCGTAGATATTCTGGTCGTCGTCCCCCACGGCGAAGAGGGTGAGCTTGCCGGCGTCGTACCCTATGGTGCGCCCGGCCAAGGCGGAGATCAAGGCATACTGGTCGGCGTCAATGTCCTGGTACTCGTCCACCAGAATCCAGCGGAAGCCCGTCAGCAGTTGGTTCCGCCGTTCATCCGCCTCTGCCTCTGGCAAGCCCTTCCCCTGCAGCACGTCCACAGCGCGGCGGATCACGTCCCGGAAGGCGTTGTCGTCTGGTTGATGGCCGGAACGCTCCAGCTGCCCACTGAAACTGGCGCCAGCCAACCGCATGGCCAACCCATGGCAGGTGAGTACGGTCACGCCCCGGGCGTCGTCTCCAAGCAACGCCTCCAGACGATGGCGGATTTGCACTGCGGCATGACGGTTGTATGCCAAGGCCACAATGCCCCGGGGGGGTTCCCGTCGCACCCGGATCAGGTAGGCGATCCTGTGGACCAGCACCCGGGTCTTGCCGGAGCCGGGACCGGCCAGCACCAGCACGTTGGTCTGCTCCCGGTCATCGGCGACAACGTGCTGCTGGATCGGATTCTTCAGGTTTTCCACAATGGCCTGCCATGAAGCGGGTGTCGTCTGGCGTCCGATCTCCTTGTCTCGCCCTGACAACCAGCGGGCCAGGAACCGATCTTCCGGCAAACTGAAGTAGTCCTTGGACAGAAGCAGCGCTTCCCCCATATCAGCGAGGCCCCGCTTGGCGAACTCCGCCATCACGTGGACCTGCAGGACCTTTCCCTGATAATGCAGCGCCAGCGGTTCGAAGTCCGCCTTCGTGAAGCTACGCCGCCGTTCTCCTTGTTTAAGGCGGATGGTCATGGCGGGACGGAACACGGTCAGGCCCTTGTTGAGGCGGATGATGTCCAGCTCATGGAGCCACATCAGGGCCCGATCCAGCAGCCTTTGGGGATGCTGCACCTGGCTGTTCAACACCAGGTCGGACGTCAGGACCTGCAACAGCCGGCCCATGGTGGTTTCCGCCAGCAGGTCCGTGCCCCGGATTCCACGGGGCAGGCAGCTCAGCAGATGGTCCAGAAAACAGCCGGCCCCCATGTGGCGACGGCGCACCGTCTCCTCAAGTGCCGACCATTCGCGCCGCAGGGTCACCCGCACCGTCTCCATGTTCCGGTTGCGCACCGACCAACTGCCCCCTGCCCCGTCCTCACCCCGTCCGTCATCGGCAATGCCCCGAACAATGCGCCGCAACCGTTCTGGCAAAGGATCGGGACAGCCATGATCCCGTAAGACCTGGGCAGCCCTGCGCACATGCAGAAAGGAGATGTCCCCCTTCCCTTGATCTGGCGCCGCCTCCCGCATGTGGGCGATGAGAGCCATCTCCAATGCCTTCGCATCCTCCAGGCGCCTTTGCGAGGCATGCACCACACCTTTGTGGACAAACGCAGTGATCACCGTGTCGTTGTTGGCGATGCCCAGGCGCTCCAGATCGTGGAGGGCGGCCCGTACACCCTCGGGACTCAACCCTGCGACCCCCATCAATTCGTCCGTGGTGACCCCTTCATCTGGGGGCGCGTTGATCAGCCTTGCGGTGATCCTCAGGAGTTGGCGGCGGCGGGCCTCCGTCATGGTCTGCACCCGGTCCAGCCGTCCTTTGGCCTGCTTGAGGGAGCTAACCTGCAGGGAAGACGGAAACACGTGGACAACGTTCTCCTCCCGGGTGAGCAACTGCGTCTCCTCCAACCAGGTGAGGGCCGTGTGGACGCGGGTGTCGTCGGTGACAGAATCCCGTTGGAAGGCCCCGTCTTCGTCTTCCCTCAGGATTTCCCCCGCCGTGGCCACCACCTCATCTTTGAAACGCCTCTTCCGGTTCAGGTTACGCAGTGCCCGGAGGATGCCCTGGATCTCCACCCGGTTGAGCCGGGAGTGGGCCGATAATTTGAATTGCTGCTCCACGTCCTCAGGCGTGTACAGCAGCACGCAATGGGCCAATTCACGATCACGGCCGGCCCGGCCCGCCTCCTGGAGATAGTTCTCCAACGACCCCGGAACGTCGGCGTGGATCACCAGCCGCACGTCCTGCTTGTCGATGCCCATGCCGAAGGCGTTGGTGGCGACAATGGCGCGTAAATCCCCATGGATGAAGCGCCGTTGCACGTCCTTCCTGGTCTCCGGCGGCAAGCCCCCATGGAAGTGGGCCACTGCCAACCCCTTGGTTTGCAGATATTGGGCCACCTCCTCGCTTTGGCGCCGCGTTGCGCAGTAGACGATGGCGCCACCGCGTACGGCGGGAGGCAAGGACTCCATCAGGATTTGATAAACACGGGCAAGCTTCTCGCCGCCGGTGGTGGGCATCACCTCAAAGCGGAGATTGGTTCGTTTGGCGCCGCCATCAAACACCTTCAGGTCAATGGCCAGTTGGTCGCGAAAGTACGTCCTGATCTCGTCGATCACGTCTGGTTTGGCGGTGGCGGTGAGGCACAGCACCGGCGGGATGGGTCCTGACCCCGCCTTCTCCCGGATGAAGCGGCCCACATAGCGGTAATCCGTGCGGAAATCATGGCCCCAGCGGGACAGGCAGTGGGCTTCATCGAGCACCCAGCCGCCAATCTCCCGCTGCTCCAGCACCCGCCGCAGGGAGCGGGAGCGCAACTGCTCCGGCGAGATCAGGAGAATGCCCGCGTCCCCCAGGCGAACCTTGTCCAGAACGTCGGCTCGCTCCGGCATGGAGAGGAGACTGTTGATGGAGAAACACCCCCCAATGCCGCGGGCCTCAAGACCCACCACCTGATCCACCATCAGCGCCACCAGGGGGGAGATGACCACCGTCAGAACCCCGGTTTTGTGGTAGCGGGACAGGGCCGGGAGCTGATAGCAGAGGGACTTGCCCGTGCCCGTGGGCAGAATCCCCAGCAGGTGGTCTCCCGCCATGGCACATTCCACAATGGTTTCCTGGAGGGGGACTCCCCAGTCATCCGCCGGTTCAGGGCGAAAGCTGTCGAAGCCGAACCAGCGCTTCAACTCCTTGCGGGCATCGTGGTGTTCCCGACACCAGTGGCAGGCGGGGTCCGTGCAGGCCAGGTCCCTCAACCGATGGACCCATCGACCCGCTTGCGGGAACTGATGGCGCACCCAGGGCGGCATCACCGAATTGTCCCCTGCCACGGACAGCCACGCCAGCGCATAGGACAGGGACCAGCCCAACTGCCGCGCCCCATTCACAACCTCCCTCCTCTGGCTGATGCAGGCGCGCCCCTTGAGAAAGTCGCCAATGGCCTGTCGCCCCTCAGCGGCAGTGGGTCGGGGGGCGCTGCGCAGAACGGAGAAGAGGGCATCCAGCGCTCGATCCACACCTTCCGGCTGTGGTGTGCCCAGCCAGTGCCAAGCCGCGAGCAGCTCCGGCTGGTTGTGCTGCACCTCCTGCAGGGCCTGGCGCTGATCGCCAAACACCTCCAGGGCAATGCGGGCATCCAGTTCGGGGTTATTGATCTGCCCACGCTGGAGGCTGCCGTCCTGGTAGTGCTTCACCAGGCGGTGATAGGGGTTGCGAGGAAAGGCCAGGGGGCTGAGACGCAGGGTATCCACCTGGGGGAGCTCCAGGAGCCCCAGCCCGGGCAGGGTGGCCTTGAGGTGCGGGACGTCGAAGGCGATCAGGTTGTGACCCAACAGGGCATCCACCCCCTCGGTCAATGCATCCAGCCGTGACAACTCCACTTTAGATCCACCACCGCAACAGCTTTCGCCAGTATCCGAGCGCACCGCGCCAAAGGCACGGATACGAC
>NZ_FITM01000089.1 GCF_900047545.1 Candidatus Synechococcus spongiarum | reverse complement strand
GAGTGACACCAGCCGGTGGCGGGAGTATAGCAAAATTACCATTGGCCCCATTACGCGAGCCGCTCCAACAGCATGGAGAGTCTGAAGCAGGTCTTCCTTGGCCTAGAGTTCCAGCCCTGCAACGACAGCAGGATGGAAGGCGGCTACCAAAAGGTTGCCCTGTACGAACAGGAAGGATCCTGGATGCACGCGGCTGTTCAGATGGCCAACGGACGCTGGTGCAGCAAAATGGGCCGAGGGCCTGTTATCGAACACCAAAGCCCACAGTCCCTGTCCGGCGGCATTTACGGAGAACCCTCAACCTACATGCGAAGAGCCACGGGCGTGATGGATTGAGGGCGATGCCAGGCCCTTGTGCCAGGGGTAAAGCCTTGTTCTCAGGGACCGGTATGGTCCACCGTGACGGCTTCCAGGTCGTAGAGATGGGCAGCGGTGATGCGGGCCTGCACCAGGTTGCCCACCCGGCCCGGCCCCTGCAGATGGACCACCCCGTCCACCTCCGGCGCAAAGCGGCTGCAACGGCCACGCTTTTCCCCGGTGGCGGGGTCCTCCTCCTCCACCAGCACGGGCACAACGCGCCCCACCCAGGCCTGATTCCGCTGCTGGGCAATGGGTTGCTGGAGTTGCATGAGCCGGTCGCGGCGCGCCTGGGCCACGTCGTGGGGCACGGGGTTGGGCAGGGTTGCGGCAGGGGTGCCCTCCTCCGGGGAGAAGGCAAACACCCCCACGTGGTCGAACTGCTGGCGCTGGACAAACTCCTCCAGGTGGGCGAAGTGGGCCTCCGTTTCCCCGGGGAACCCCACAATGAGAGTGGTGCGGATGGTGGCGTCCGGCAATTGCTGACGCAGGCGATCCAGCAGCGCCCCGTTCACGTCCGCCTGCCAGGGGCGATTCATGGCCCTGAGGATTTCCGGGTGGCTGTGCTGTAGGGGAAGATCCAGATAGGGCAGCACGTTGGGTGTCTCCCGAAACGCCGCCAGCACCTCGGGGGTCAGACCGGTGGGATAGGCGTAGTGGACCCGGATCCAGGGAATCGCCACGGTGCCCAGCAGCCGCAACAACGCCGCCAGCATGGGCTTGCCGTAGCGGTCCCGGCCGTAGTTGGTGGTGATCTGGCTGATGAGGATCAACTCCTGCACCCCCTGCTCCGCCAACTGCTGCGCCTCGGCCTGGATGGACTCCATGGACCGGGAGCGCTGGTTGCCCCGCAGGTGGGGAATGATGCAAAAGGCGCAGCGGTAGTCGCAGCCCTCCGCCACCTTCACGTAGGCCACGGCATTGGCGGTGGTGCGCCGCCGGGGCAGGTGCTCGTCCGCCAGGAAGGTGGGCACGGCGCTCACCTGCCGGACCCGCTCCCCCGCCATCACCCGCTCCAGCACGGAGACAATGTGTTGATAGTCGCCACTGCCCACCACGGCCCGTGCCTCGGGCAGAGCCTCCAGCAGTTCCGCCTGGAAGTGTTGAGCCAGACAGCCAGCAATGATCAGTTGTTTCCCCTCCTCCGCCAGTCGCACCAGAGTGCGCACCGACTCCTGGCGTGCCTCCTCAATAAAGCTGCACGTGTTCACCACCACCAGATCAGCAGCGATCTCGTCGCTGCTCACCTCGTAGCCAGCGGCATCCAGCAAGCCCAGCATGTGCTCACTGTCCACCCGGTTTTTCTCGCAGCCCAGATGGGCAAAGGCCACGGTGGGACGCGTCCTGCTGGATCGGGCCATGGCGTCAGGGGCAAGGGCGAAGGGACGGGAGGCGTGCAAGGGGGCTGGCAGAGTGGTGTTCCCATCATGCCCCCTCACCCTGGATTACAATCACCCACGGATGAACCGCTGGCGCCAACTCTTCGGGGAGCAGCGGCCGTTGATCGGCATGATCCACCTGCCCCCGTTGCCGGGCGCCCCGGGCTAGGGAGGGGACATGGATGCAGTGGAAGCCTGGGCTTTAGCGGATGCGCAAGCCTATGCCAGCGGCGGCGCCACCGCCGTGCTGGTGGAAAACTTTGGCGATCATCCCTTTTTCCCCCACCAAGCGCCACCGGAGACCGTTGCCGCCATGGGGCGCATTGCCACCGCCGTGGTTCGGGCAGTTCCCTTACCGGTGGGCATCACGTGCTGCGCAACGACGGCGCCGCCGCCTTGGCTGTGGCCGTGTGGCCAGCGGGGCCCGGTTTATCCAGGTGAACGTTCTGAGCGGGGCCATGGTCACCGACCAGGTCCTGATCCAGGGGTGCGCTGCCTAGCTTCTGCTGCGTCAGCGGCAGAGGAAGTGGTGGTGCTGGCGGACGTACTGGTCAAGCACGCCTTGCCTCTGGCGCCTTTACCTGTACACACAGCAGTGCGGGACACCCTGGAGCGGGGTGGCCGCCGATGGGGTCATCGTGTCAGGGGACAGCACGGGAACTCCAGTGGAATTGGAGATCTTGCAGCAGGCCAGCCATGCATCCCGGGGAGCGCCTGTGCTGATTGGCAGCGGCTTCGGGCCAGCCACTGCAGACCACTTGTGTCCCTTGTGTAACGGGGTGATCGTGGCCGCGGCGCTGAAGCGGGACGGCCGACTGTGCAATCCGGTGGACCTCCAACGGGTTGCACAGATGCGGGGCCAGTTTCACCCTTGAGACCGCACTTGAGTTTTCAAATAACGGGCGGCGGGAACAGTCAACATGGCACAGCCCAACCCGGCCAGCCACAGGGCTGGATTGGCAAACTGGTTCGTAGACTGGCTGAATGCGGTCTCCCCATGGGTGTGGGGAATGGTGAAAGTGCCGGGGTCATGGGGATGGGCAGATGCGTCGGGAGACCAACTGCCGAGAGCCAGGATGCCGCAGCTAACGCCGGCGAGTAGCAGGGCTGCCTGTTGGCAACGGTTGGGTGGTTGGGTGGTCATCAAGGGTGTGGAGCTGAGGAAAAGCGACCTTCTGATCATTGTGCCACTTGCCTGTCCATCCTGGTGACAGGATGGGGGGAACCCTACGGAGCTTGAATGGGCAGTTCACGGCTGATCCGGCGCAACCGCAACGAGTCTGTGGAGCGATGGCCCCGTCTGGCCATGGCTGTTTTGGCCTCCATTGGGGCTGTTGACACAGGACTCATCACCCTCAAACGGTGGCAGATTGTGCCGGAGTTGATCTGCCCCGCCACCGGGGACGGGTGCGACATCGTGCTCAACAGCCCCTGGGCCACGGTGGTGGGACAGCCCTTGGCGCTGTTCGGCTTTCTGGCCTATGCCACGGTGCTGGCGATGGCGGTGGCGCCCCTGGTGGCGCCCAAGCAAAGCCGCTGGCAGCTCAATCGCGCCACCTGGCCACTGCTGATGCCCCTATGTCTGGCCATGGCTGTGTTCAGCCTCAGCCTGGTGGGGTTGATGGTAGTGGTGATTCAGGCCTTCTGTTTCTTCTGCCTGCTCTCGGCGGTCCTCTCGGTGCTGCTGTTCTTCATTGCCCTGTTGGGTCACCGTTGGGACGACTTGGGGGCGCAGGTGTTCCGGGCGTTGATCGTCGCTCTGGTGGTGGCGGTGGCCTCCTTTGCCTGGATCCAGGCCAGTGATCCCAGTCGTCAGGTGGCCAACCCGGACGGCAAACGTCCCCCTGCCATCACCACCCCCAGCAGCGAGGCCCAGATTCTCTTGGCCGAGCACCTGGCGGCCAGAGGCGCCGTGATCTACACAGCCTGGTGGTGCCCCGCCTGCCGCACGCAGAAGGAGTTGTTCGGCAAGGAGGCCGCCAAAGAACTGGCCATTGTGGAGTGTGCCCGGGACGGCTACAATGCAGAGCCCCAGCGCTGCGAGGCGAAGGAGATTCAGTCCTATCCCACCTGGGAAATTGACGGAGCCTTGCTCACACCGGGGATCAAGAATCCAGAGGAGCTGGCGGACCTTTCCGGCTACACGGGGGAGCGTCTGTTCCCCACCCTGCCCTCCGCAACCTCCGGGTCTTCCACCCCGTCCAGCAGTTCGCCTCAATCAGAATGACGTAAGCTGTTGGTATGCAGTCCATCCACTTGGCGCCGTGACCTCCGGCACACCAACAACCAAATCCCAAGTGCTGCCCCCGCCAACAGCAGGTGCTCCAGCGGGGGAACGGTGGCGGCAATGGAGGGAGCCTGCGGTTGCCAGTCCCATCATCACCGCCCTGGTGATTTCCCTGGTCAGTGTGGGTGTGGTGGGTTTTCAATCCTTGAAAGGCGACATCAGGGACGTTGAAGCCAGGCTCACCGCAGAGATCAGGTCCAGTGAAGACAGGCAACGGGAAGACCTGAAGCTGGTTAGGGAAGACGTGAGGGCGTTGAGCGACAAGCTGGATCGGGTGCTGGAGAGCCTGCTGGCGGCCCAATGAGCAGGGGGCTTGAAGGCGCTCCAAACGGCCGGTTTTCAGCCCAGCCTTAGATGCCAACGGGGCGACTGCTGATGGCCCGGCCCTGTTGCTGGCGGCTGTGGCGGCGCCAGAAGGGCTGTTGAGCCGGGTGATCCAGGCGGTGGTGACCACCCCGGCTTTCACGGCGGAAGCGGGCTGCCTCCAACAGCAACAGCCCCAGGGCACAGAGGTGTTCCACTTCCACCCAACGGCGCAGGAGTCCCATGGCCTGGGGCAGGATGGGGTGCCGGTCACCGGGAGCACTGGTCTTGAGCCAGGCCAGTTCCGGTCTGGCATCCAACTCATGGGCCAGCGCCTGGAGTTGCTGCTGGGCCATGGCCATGGCGTCTTCTCGGCGATTGACTCCCGCCATGGTCCAGCAGAGATCACGAATCTGGCGGCTGCTGTTTTGGGCAGCCACCATGGATGAGCTGGTCACCACAACAGGGGCGGCGGGACGGTGAACAGGAGCGGCGCGGGGGCCGGGATCCAGATCCAGATCCTCCTGCTCCAGTTGGTGGGCGCACACCAGGCATTCCATCAAGGAGTTGCTGGCCAGGCGATTGGCGCCGTGGACGCCGCTGCTGGCCACCTCCCCCAGAGCGTAGAGCCCTGGCACCGTGGTGTGGGCCTGCAGGTCGGTCTGCACCCCGCCCATCCAGTAGTGGGCAGCCGGGGCCACGGGGACAGGTATGGTGAGGGGGTCAATGCCCCAGGCACGGCAGCGTTCCAGGATGGCGGGGAATTGCCGCAGCAGGCGCTCCTGGCCAATGGGGCGCAGATCCAGCAACACGTGGGTATCCCCACGGCGCACCATGTGCTCAGCCAGGGCACGGCTCACCTCGTCACGGCTGGCCAGGTTGCCGCCCCCCACGGCAGCCACCGGATCACTGCCATCCAAGTTGTGGAGCACAGCCCCTTCCCCACGGGCCGCTTCGCTGATGAGAAAGTGGGGTGCTCCCGGAATCATCAGCGCCGTGGGGTGAAACTGAACAAACTCCAGATCCCGCACCACGGCCCCGGCGCGATAGGCCATCACCACCCCGTCCCCACTGGCGAGAGGAGGATTGGTGGTGTGGGCAAACATGCGGCAGCCGCCACCAGTGGCCAACACCACGGCCCCGGCCCGCAGCCAGCCGATCATGCCCGCCGCCATGAGTTGCAAGCCACAACAGCGTTGGCCGTCCCGCCAGAGTTGCAACACCACGGCATCGTTGTGCTGGTGCAGGCGGGGCCGTTCCCGCACCCTGACCTGGAGCACCTCCACGATGGCCCGACCGGTTTGATCCGCCGCGTGGAGCACCCGCCGCTGGCTGTGGGCCGCTTCGATGGTGCGGCTCAACTGCCCTCCTTGGCGGTCAAAACGCACCCCCAACGACAGGAGCCGCTCCACACAGCGGGGCGCCTGCTCCACCAGCAGCCGCACGGCATGGGGTTCACAGAGACCGGCGCCCGCCGCCAAGGTGTCGTGGAAGTGGGCCTCCGTGGAGTCGTTCGGCCCCAGCGCTGCGGCGATACCCCCCTGGGCCCAGCGACTGGCGGAGCGGGCCCGGGAATCCTTGGTGAGCAGGAGGACGTTGAGACGGACCGGCAACGCCAGGCAGGCCATGAGGCCGGCCGCGCCACTGCCCACAACCACCACGTCCCATGCCTGGTCAAAGATGGGGCAATCAGGCTTCAGCGGTATTGACCGTCGTTGATGCGGTCAAAACCCACGTTCAGCGCCACCTCGGGATTCGTCACGGTGAAGTTGTCCTTGTACTTCTCGAACAACTCCTGCTGCCGCTGGGTTAGGTCCAGGTTGAGCACGTCGTCAATGCTTTCATAGGGACCGCCAACAACAATTTTGCCCGCCAGGGTGGGATACATGCCGGGGAACTGCTGGAAGCGCCGTACGGAAGCATTGTTCAAGTCCACCAGACCTGCCTGTTGCTCCGCCAATTTTGCATCAGCGGCATTGCGCAGCTCAACAGCCAGGGCGGTCTTCGGCGCCATGGTGCAGAGAAGCCCAATGGCCATCACTGCCGCCAGCAGCCAAGTACCAAGACGCTTCATTGGAATCGTGCCACAGATCATCGGGAAATGGCCTCGTTAAGGCCCCCAGCAGCCTGGCAGACGGAAGGAGTAAATCCTGCGTTCAGGGGCAGGGCTTTTGCAGTTCTTCAAGGAAACGCCGCCAGAGAAGCACCCCCTGACCTGGCGGTGCCTCTGCACCCCGCTGCCTTAGCCTTGCGGGCGCTGGCTTTGGCGGCTGCCTTGGCCCGCTTGGCTGCCGCTTTCTGCTGGGCAACCTGGGCGAGAACCGCGGCGGCAGCCGCCTCCCGCTCCTCCGCTTTCTTCTGGCAGTAGTAGGCGTAGTCTCCCTGGTAGAGCACCAACTCCCCATCCCGCAACTCCACGATGCGGTTGGCAGTCCGACGGATGAAGTAGCGGTCGTGGGAGATGATCAGCGCCGCTCCTTCATAGGCCTGGAGGGCCTCCTCCAGCATGGCCTTGGCGGGAAGATCCAGGTGGTTGGTGGGCTCGTCCAGCAGCAGCAGATTGCAAGGTGTCAGCAGCAATTTGGCCAGGGCGAGGCGTGCCTTTTCTCCACCGCTGAGCTGGGCCACCACCTTGAACACCCTATCTTCCGTGAAGCCAAAGCGGCCCAGCATGGTGCGTATCCGGGTTTGGCTCCAATCCGGCGCCACCTGGGTGACGGTCTCCAGCACCGTGATGGAAGACGCCAGAGCTTCAGCCTGGTTTTGGGCAAAGTAGCCAGGGATCACTTGGTGGGCGCCCAACTGGGCTGTCCCCTCCGTGGGCTGCTCCGTGCCCATGAGCAATCGTAGCAGGGTGGATTTACCAGCGCCGTTGGGACCCACAAGGGCAATGCGTTGCCCCCGCTCCACGTGGAGATGGGCCGCCAGGAAGAGGATCTGGTCCCCATAGGCGTGGGTGAGGTCTTCAACGTGGGCCACCTGCTGGCCCGAGCGGGGCGCGGGGGGAAAACAAAATTGCGGTCCATCCAAGGGGCTGTCGGTGGCCTCCAGCCGCTCCACCTTGGCCATGGCCCGCTCCCGACTCTTGGCCTGACTGCTGCGGGTGGCGCTGGCCCGAAACCGCTCCACAAAGGCCTGCTGCACCGCCAGCTCCTTCTGCTGCCGCGCAAAGGCCGCCTGTTGAGCCTGGCGCTCCAGTTGTTTCTGGGTCACAAAATCGCTGTAATTGCCCAGATAGGTGCGGGCCACGCCCCGCTCGATCTCGACGATGCGGTTACAGAGGCGATCCAGGAATTGCCGGTCATGGCTGACCACCACCATAGGCAACTCCAGGCCCAGGAGATACCCCTCCAACCAGGCAATGGTGTCCAGGTCCAGGTGGTTAGTGGGCTCGTCCAGCAGCAGCAGGTCCGGCTCCTGCAGCAGAATGCGGGCCAGGCCGATGCGCATCTGCCAGCCACCTGAGAAGTGGCCCACCGGCCGCTCCAGGTCCGTGACCGCAAATCCCATGGTGGGCAAGATTCGCTCAATCCGGCTTTCCAGGCTGTAGCCGTCCAGGGCTTCAAAGCGCTGCTGCAGGGACCCCAGCTCCTGGATCAGCTCATCCAGGGCAGGTCCCGTGGCGGTGGCCATGGCCTGCTCCACCACGGCAAGGCGCTCCAGCACCCTACTGGCCTCCGCAAACGCCCGGAACAACTCCTGGCGGACACTGCGCCGGGGCTCCAGATCCAATTCCTGTTGCAGGTAGGCAATCACCAGCCCACCGGGACGAATCACCTGCCCCGTGGTGGGCTCCTCCAACCCGGCAATCATGCGCAACTGGGTGGACTTGCCGGCACCGTTGCCCCCCACCAGGCCAAGGCGCTCGCCGGCCTTCACCTCCCAATGCACATCCTTGAGCACCTCACCGGTGCTGTACATCTTCGAGATGCCCTCGAGACGTAACACAGACATCCAACAGCTTAATTCTGCCAACGTTAGCAACAAAAGGACCTAACCTGCTGGTGGGCTCCCTTAGCTCAGTTGGACAGAGCAGCTGCCTTCTAAGCAGCCGGTCGTTGGTTCGAATCCAACAGGGAGCGTGGCAAGGGCAAGGCCAGGTTGGTAGCCTTTTGCGCCTATACTCTCCTCCAATCTACCACCTCCCATGGTTGAACCTTTGCTCTGCGGCATCGTTCTGGGCCTGGTGCCCATCACCATCCTGGGCCTTTTTGTGAGCGCCTACAACCAATACCGCCGCCGGGGGGGAATTTTCGGGGGCTAGGTAGCGCCCGTGGCCTGTTGGAGCAGCAGCACTGTGGTGCCCCCGTAGCGGTGGCGGCTGCCCAGTCGCCAGCCGGGTGGGGTTGTGGGCGGCTGGCGGCTTGTGCATTCCAGCAGCAGCAGGCCTGTCGGCGTCATGACACCTGCGGCGGCTATAGCTATGGCCACTGGTTCATGGAGGCCCCCGTTGTAGGGGGGGTCGGCGTAGATCAAGGTAAAGGGTTGTTGTGGTTCTGCTGCCCAGCTCCAGGCCCGAAGCCAGGCCAGCACCTCCCGACGGTGGAGGGCAAAGGTGTGGGGTGGACGGCAGACCAATTCCAGGTTGTGGCGGATCATGGCGGCGGCACGGCCATGGCGCTCCACCGCCGTGACATGGGCAGCGCCGTGGAGCAGGGCTTCACAAGCCATGGCGCCACTGCCGCTGAACAGATCCAGCCAGCGGGTCCCCACCACCTGCTCCCGCAGCAGGTCAAACACCGATTGCCGCACCCGCGCCGGCGTGGGGCGGGTGATCGTGCCCGGTGGACTCCGTAGACGTCGCCCGTCACTGAGGCGCAAAGCTCCATGCCCACCACCGTGCGGCATGGCCCTTAGCGAGGTAGGTGTTCCAGCCAGCGGGCCAGGATCCGCTGACCGCAGGGGCCGGATTTTTCCGGGTGGAACTGGGTGGCCACCAGCGCACCATGGGCAATGGCTGCGGTGACCTGTTGCCGGGCCACCATCGCCTGGGCCGCCACCAGGTTGGCGTCCTCAGGCACGGCACCGTAGGAATGCACGAAATACACCCATTGGTTCTCTTGCGAAGGGAACAGGGGAGAGCTGTCGGTGGAGATGAGCGGTTGCCAGCCCATGTGGGGAACGGGTTCATCCGCCGTGGGCTTGAGGGGCTCCACCGTGCCTGGCACCAAGTTCAATCCCGGCAACCGGCCCTCGGCGCTGCTGCTGAACAACAACTGCAATCCCAGGCAGATACCCAGCAGGGGACGGTCCTGGTGGACCCAACGGCCAATGGGTTGAATCAGGTCACGGTCCGCCAACTGGGTCATGGCGGGATCAAAGGCGCCCACCCCTGGCAACACCAACGCCACACCACCGAACTCCTCCCACCGGTGCAGATCAGCGCCGCTGCAGAGGCGCTGGCAGTGGCCCCCCAGCCGTTGCAGGGATTTGGTGACGGAGTGGAGGTTCCCCATGCCGTAGTCAATGATGCCCAGCAGAGGGGTCTTGGTGGTGGTCATTGGCATTGCTCGGAATGCTCCAGGCGTGACCCCCCCGATAGGGACAGGTGATTGAGGTGGCCAATCAACTCATAGAGGCGCCCCATGCAGCGGTGATCAAATTGAAACTCCAGGCCTGGATAGACGCCTTGCTCGCTCCTGTGGGTGAAGGATTCAATGCTGCCCGCAAGCAGCAGATCGGAGAACATCTGGTTCATCACCGTCAACTGCTCATCGGTGGGCGCTTGGTGGAGCAGCAGTTGCAAGCGCTCCCCCCCCAGGAAGTGGCAGCGATGGAAGATCCGATAGAAGTGGCGGATGGCCCCCACGGCGGCTTCCACGGAGTCCACCTGGTCGTAGATCTGGACATCAGCGGGGGACACCATGCCCCGCTCCTCCACGGACTTTACCATGTAGCGCTTCCAGTGTTGCCAGTAGTCGTCACCGGCAGGGGCCAGCAGTACCACGGGGATGGGCACGGTCTTGGCGGTCTGAATCAAGGTGAGGGCCTCGAACAACTCGTCCAACGTGCCCACACCTCCCGGCATGGCCACCAGGGCATCGCTCTCCCGCATCAGGAAGTGTTTTCTGGTGAAGAAGTAACGAAAGACCGCCAGCTTGCTTTGGGGATCGATGTAGCGGTTGGCAGCAAGCTCGAAGGGCAGGTGAATGTTGAGACCGTAGCTCTTGTCTTGTCCGGCGCCGCGGTTGGCAGCTTCCATCACCCCTCCCCCGGCCCCGGTGATCACC
>NZ_FITM01000082.1 GCF_900047545.1 Candidatus Synechococcus spongiarum | reverse complement strand
TAACCCCGTTGGCGGGCTCCTGGGCTGGCTTGGCCTGGCCCAATTGCTCAGGTTGCACTGGCACTTGACTACGCCTTGGCTAATCTCGAATCTGAATGACCCTAATGGCCACATCGACTTTGCTCCACTCTTTGTCAGCGGTGACGACAGGAATTCTGAGTCTCTGACCGAGAGCAAGGCAAAACCGATCCGCCAGCGACAGTGGGGTGCCTTGGCGCCACAGCTCTGCTGCCCGTTGCCCGTCCTCAATGGTGACCTGCTCAACTTTGAGGGGATAGGTCGTGAGAAAGCTTTGTAAAAACCGTGCCGAGAAAGGGCTCTGGGCTTTTCTGACGAACTTTTTGAACCACCTCTGACCAGTTGACGCTGCTGGTGAAACAATCTGTATTTTTGAGGAAATCATCCACCCTGTTGCTCCCTGCTTCACTGAAAATGAAGGCAAGAAGAGCCGATGCATCAAGGACGACTCCTTTCGTTGTAATCGGTAATGATCTTTCCCAAGTCATGCGGCGGTCCCCTTCGCTGCAGCGCGACGCTCCATTAAAAGTTCATCAACAACACTATGATGCTGAGGCAAGTTGTTGAGCATCAAGGCTCGCATTTTCTTGAACTCCTCATCCGTGGTGGGAATGGAAGCAATCTCCATCTGAGGCGCTTCTTTTGCTTGAGAGGCGTCTCCAGAGGTATCGATGTCCCCAACAAGGAGCCTTACAGGAACTGTGTGGGGAGAGGCATCTCCTCTGGGGAGGATTAGGAGAAATGGAAGCACGGAGGAGAAGACCAGTGCTCTGAGGTGACGGGTCATGGCGGTGGATAGGTGGTGAGGGCTACTGGCTGCTCCAGAACTCACTCCTGGCTTGGAGCAGCGATTAAACGCCAGCAGATTCTCTCCTGGAATGACGAGGATCAACTGCCTTAGCGGTCAGGACCGGCATCTCCGTAAGCTGTGGATACAAACTCCTCTCACAGTAAAGCCCTCTGCATGGCCGACTACTACAACCTTTTGAACGTCAGCAGGGACACCGACCCGGACACCCTTAAGCGCTCCTACCGGCGGCTGGCCCGCCAGTACCACCCGGACGTCAACAGTGAGCCGGGGGCGGAGGAACGATTCAAGGAGATTGGCCGGGCCTACGAGGTGCTCAGTGATCCGGAACAACGGGCCCGCTATGACCAGTTTGGTGAAGCGGGGGTGAGCGGAGCGGCCGGTGGCATGCCTGACATGGGTGATATGGGGGGCGTTGCCGACCTCTTTGAAAGCTTTTTCGGTGGCGGGGCGGCAACCGGCAGGGGATCACAGCGTCGACAAGGGCCAACCCAAGGGGACCACCTTCGCCTGGACCTGACCATTTCCCTCCGCGAGGCCGTTTTTGGCACCACCCGGGAAGTGACGATTCGCCACCTGGAGACCTGCTCTACGTGCTCAGGTAACGGTCTCAAACCTGGCAGACGTCTGACCACCTGCCCCACCTGTCGGGGTCAGGGTCAGGTTCGTCGCACCAGCCGCACACCCTTTGGCGTGATTTCCCAGGTGACTACCTGTCCCGCTTGTGGCGGCAGGGGGCAATTGATCAAGCCGGAGGATCGCTGTGGCGCCTGCAACGGCCAAGGCGCCACCCAGGTGCTTAAAAAACTCCGCATCACCATTCCCCGCGGCGTGGAGTCCGACCAGCAGCTTCGGGTTGCTGGCGAGGGGAACGCGGGAGAGCGGGGTGGCCCGGCTGGAGACCTGTTTGTG
This sequence comes from Candidatus Synechococcus spongiarum, assembly GCF_900047545.1. GTDB lineage: Bacteria > Cyanobacteriota > Cyanobacteriia > PCC-6307 > Cyanobiaceae > Synechococcus_B > Synechococcus_B spongiarum_C. Next base: position 683 of record NZ_FITM01000082.1, on the reverse strand, counting down.
CAATTACAGGTGGGGTCTGATCCCAGGTTCCAGCGGGAAGGGACCACCATCCTCTCCACCACTGAGGTGAGCTATCTGCAAGCCATTCTTGGCGACACCATCACGGTGGCCACCGTGGAAGGCGATCAGTCCATCGAGTTACCGGCCGGCACCCAGCCGGGCGAAGTTCTCACCCTGCCAGGCCTTGGTGTGCCCAAGCTGGGCAACCCTGTGGCACGGGGTGACCATCTGCTGACCGTCAAGGTGAGACTTCCCAAGGGCAGGTTTTCCCTCAAGGAGAGGGACATTCCCAGCGGTCTCTCGCCGGAAGGCCGGTCCTTGCTCAAGCAGTTGGACAAAAAAGCGCAGGGGAACCCCAGCAGACTGGGGGGCTTTCTCTAAGCTCCGTTCGCGAAGACCATGGACAACACCATTGGCTTGGACCTGCGGGGTGTTCCCTGTCCTCTGAATGCTATTCGATGCCAGTTGGCGCTTGAGAAGTTGGCGGTGGGTGAAGGGCTGCGGGTCAAGCTGGACTGCGGTGAACCCCTGGAGAGTGTGGTGAATCAGTTTCTCGCCGCCGGACAGCAGGTGGACGTGGAGGCCAGTTCTGCCCAGGAGGCAACAGTCCTGATCACCCGCCTCTCCCCCTAGGCACAGGACTCATAACCAGAAGATGCCAGAAGATGGGAGTGGCGGCGAGG
>NZ_FITM01000169.1 GCF_900047545.1 Candidatus Synechococcus spongiarum | reverse complement strand
TGCGCCATAAGGTTGGAAACCTGTTTGCCAAGCTGAAGGACTGGCGGCGCATTGCCCCCGCTACGACCGCTGTGCCCATATCTTCTCTTCCTCTCTGCCGTCCTCCTCGCCCCCACTCCCGGCTTCTGGTTATGAGTCCTGAGCCTAGACACCCTGAACAATAGGGCCATGGCCTGAACCTGTCCCGCCGGCCGTGTTCAGGGGACGGGCATCTGTAGGCTGATGATCTGTGTGATCACGACGTGATGAACTCCTCCACCTCCTTATGGTTAAAGGGCGCCCTGGCGCTGTCCGGGTACAGTGCCTTGCTGCTGCTCGGCAGTGCCGTCCTGGCCAGTGGCAGTTGGGCGGCTCTCATTACAGACAGCCCCAAGGAGGTGATTGACGAGGCGTGGCAGATCATCTACCGCAACTACCTGGCCTCCATAGGGGACTACGACAAGGACAGTTGGCGCCAACTGCGCAAAGACCTTCTCTCGAAGACCTACAGCACCAAGAAGGAGGCCTACGAGGCCATTCGGGGCATGTTGCTCACGTTGGACGACCCTTACACCCGCTTCATGGATCCTGACGAGTTCAAGGAACTGTACATTGATACCACCGGTGAGCTGACGGGAGTCGGGATCCAGCTCAGCTTCGATGAGGACACCCAGCGTTTGACCGTGGTGGCGCCCATCGAGGACGGCCCCGCCGCCACGGCTGGCGTGCAGACCAACGACCGCATTGTGGAAATTGACGGCAAGGATGCCCGAGGCATGAGTTCCCAGGAAGCGGTGCAACTGATCCGTGGACCCATCGGCTCCCTGGTCACCCTCACCATCGAGCGGGACGACGAGGAGGATTTTGACGTGGTCATCGTCCGGGACCGCATCAGCATCAATCCGGTGGTGAGCCGGATCAATACCACCACAGCCGGCACCCAGGTGGGTTACATCCGTCTCAAGCAGTTCAGCGCCAATGCGGCCACCGACATGTCCGATGTGGTCAAGGACATGGAAGCCCAAGGCGTTGATGCCTACGTGCTGGATCTGCGCTTTAATCCCGGTGGCCTGTTGGAGGCCAGCGTGGCCATTAGCGATCAGTGGCTGGATGTTGGCGTGCCCATCGTGAGCATCCAGAGTGAACGCTCCAAGAGCGTCCGCTTCACGAGGAAGGAACCCCTCACGGACGACCCTTTGGTGATTCTGGTCAACGAAGTGAGCGCCAGCGCCAGTGAAATTTTATCCGGCGCCATTCAGGACAATGGTCGTGGACAGCTTGTGGGCGAGCAAACCTTTGGGAAAGGCCTGGTGCAATCCGTGCGTGGGCTGTCGGATGGTTCCGGCATGACGGTGACCATCTCCAAATATCTGACCCCCAACGGTCGCGACATCCACCGGGAAGGGATCGCACCGGACGTAGAGTCCCTGTTGAGCGTCGAAGAACTTCAGGACTTGGGGGTGGACAGCCTGGGCACGGACCAGGATCGCCAATACCGGGTTGCGGAAGAGATCGCCTTGAAGGCGTTGGCCCAGCCTGAAGGCAGCGAGACCAGGAACTTCTAGGGACCCGGAACGCGCCGGTGGCTGGGATGGGCCGCGGCGGCTTCAGATTGTGGCGCCGACAGGTTGCATCAGACCGCCGTCAGATGAGTCATCATCGTCGTCGTTGGGGAAGCCATCGCTGACGAAGAACAGTGCCAGGGCGGCAGCACCAATGAGCAAGGAGAGGTTGATGGCAGTGAGATCGTCCAACAGGGTTCAGGCAGTTGACGTAGTGTAACAGAATTTTCCCTCTGCGTAGAAAATTGGAATTCCCGGCAGCGCCCGGGAACTTGTTCATGGCGCCGGGCGCACCGCCTGCTCCCCCGAAGGCCAGGGCGCCAGCCCCAGGGCAATGGCCCGAACCGCGGCCTGGGTGCGGTCACGGGCATCCAGCTTGCTCAGCAGGCGAGACACGTGGGTCTTAATGGTGCTGGGTCCCAAGTGCAACTGCTGACTGATTTCCCGGTTCGAATATCCGCGCACAATCAGTTGCAGGACTTGTCGTTCTCGCGCCGTGAGCTTACATTCCCCCGGAGGCCGGTTGCAGCCGTTACCGCTCTGGAAAGCCGTGGTGACCGGGTGATCCCTGTAGGTGTCCCCACCGACGATGCTGCGCAGGGCTTGAAAGACGGTGCCGGCATCCGCCGAGTCGGCTCCAAGGATGCCGTCGCAGCAGGCCTCCACAGCCATGGGAAGTGATTGAGAATCAGTCGAGTTGCAGATCAAGAGAATTTTCGGGGCTGCGGGCAGGCGTTTGGCTTGGGAAACGAGTGCAAGCGTGTCTCCTTCAGCTAGGGGTTCGATGCAGACGAGCAGTTGGGGTTGTCTGGCGCGGACCAGAGCCAGGCCGTGGGTTGCACAGGTGGACAGCTCCAGGTTCAGTGCCTGGGGAAACAGAACGACGCTGCTGGTCAACACGAGGCTGAGGATGTCCTGGCGGTCACAGACCACCACCATGGATACGCCTGCAAAGGGTTCGGCCCACTGGCTGCGGTTCGGGATGGGGGCGGAAATCCGGAGAGGGAGGGTACACAGCAGCATTGGCGAGGCGGCAGATCTTTATTGAGAATAATAAGCAATAATAGAGACCGATGCGGGATCCTCGCCACCGTGCCGCCACACATCCGCTGCCCGTTCAGGACCCGGCTGCCGCGCCACTCTTGCGCAGACTCGTCTCCATGGCCTGGCGGTTCAGCCCATCCAGGCTGAAGCGATATCCTTGCTGCCGCACCGTCTGAATCACACCGCTTTCTCCCCCCAATCCTGCCTGCTCCAGCTTGCGCCGCAAGGTGAGCACTTGGGTATCCACGGAGCGGGGGCCGCCACTGTGGGGTGGCCAGGCCATGCGCAACAACTCCTGGCGGCTGCGGGTGACGCCAGGGGGCGTCAGCAGCGCACAGAGCAAGGCAAACTCCCGCGGGCTCAGTTCCACAGGCTGATCCCGTAGCGTGACCCGCCGCAAGAGCAGGTGGACGTCCAGCGGTCCCACACTGACCCGTTCCTTCAGGCTGTTGGTGCGACGCAACAAGGCCCGACAGCGGGCAGCCAACTCTTCCAACCCGAAGGGTTTGCATAAAACATCGTCAGCGCCGCTGTCCAGCAACTCCACAACGGCCTCTGTCGCTGTACGGGCTGTGAGAATCAAGGCACGGCAGCCCAGGGACTCCGCCAGCCGCAAGCCGGTGGAATCCTCCA
>NZ_FITM01000176.1 GCF_900047545.1 Candidatus Synechococcus spongiarum | reverse complement strand
CCCCGCCGCTCCACCCCATGGCGGGCGGCAGTGTTGGTGGTTTGCACAAATCTGTTGATTGTTCTGGCGCCGCCCCGGGGGTCCTTCAGCACGTTGGCGCGCCATCGTCCTCCCGCCCAGTTGGATGGCTTGGCGGCGGGCTTTGCCTTGCCGCCGGAGCAGCGGGATCTGGTGGACTGGGTGCGTCTGCTGCGGGGCAGTTCTCAGCCCCAGTTGTTCCATGGCGAGCCGATTCAGGTGGAGGGTTTTGTGCTGGTGACGGCCACGGGGGAGCGCCACCTGGCCCAGTTGCTGGTGCGCTGCTGCCTGGCCGACGCCACACCGGTGCAACTGGCGGTGCAATGGCCAGATGATGCCCCACCGCCACAGCAGGACCAGTGGGTACGTGTGGAGGGGGAGATGGAGCTACTGGACACCTCAGACGGCATGCGGCCCGTGGTGATCGCCCACAGGGTGACGGCGATTCCTAAACCCCGTCAACCCTTCCGCACTTGAGAGCCGTCACATGCGGGCCATTGTCACCCGTTCCGGTTGGTTGTGGTACTTGCCGTTTCTGGCTGCGTAGCTGGTTTCACAAGGTTCCCCTTCCAGAAACAACAGTTGGCAGATCCCCTCACCGGCGTAGATGCGGCAGTCGGCTCCGGAACTGTTGCTGAACTCCAACGTCAGGTGGCCCTCCCAACTTGCTTCGGCAGGGGTGGCGTTTAGGATGATTCCCATGCGTGCATATGTACTCTTGCCGAGACAGATCACCGTGATGTGACCCGGCACTTTGAGGTGTTCCAGAGCAACCCCCAAGCCGTAGGAGTGGGCCGGCAAGATGAAATAGTCCCCATCCTCGTCGTGGTGCAGGTCGGTGGGCTCCAGGTTGGACGGGTTGAACCGCTTGGGGTTCATCACCGTACCCGGCACGTGGCGGAACACCAGGAACTCCTGTGGGGAAAGCCGCAGGTCGTATCCAAAGGAGGAGCAGCCAAAGCTGAGCACAGACTGTTGCCGACCCCCACAATCCCGGTGACGCACCAGGCGAAACTGAAAGGGATCGATCATGCCGAGGCGGGCCTGATGCCGGATCCAGGAGTCATTTTTCAGCATGGCTGGAGGGCTGGAGGGAAGAAGACGGACGACAGCGGAGCCGTGTCACTTGGTTGGCCATGTCCAGAATGGCGTCGGGAATCGCCGAGCCAATCAGTGTCAAATCCAACGCGGCGGGACGCTGCCGCAACGCATTGAGCACGTTGTCCTCCTCCAGGAGACCAAACTCCAGGGCCAAGCCCAATTCGTCGAGAACCATCAAATCCAGGACACCGGACAAGAGTTGTTGGCGGGACGCAGTCCAGACAGCCTTGACGGCCTGACGATGGGGCAGGCTGATGGCAGAGGGATCCACCAGGCAGCAGTCAATGGCTGGACGGACCCATTCCAGGCTACCGCAGAGCTTCGTTGCCCTCTCCGGGCCTTGGTTGATGCCACCGTTGAGGAATTGGGCAACCATGACCCGACTACCCTGGCCCGCAACCCGGATGGCTTGGCTCAACACGTCGTTGCAGGAGCCCCGGAAGGGAGCAACCGTCACCTGAAAGAGGCCGTCAGGCTGGGCAAAACGGCCGGAGATCCCATGGCTGCATACCGGTAAACCCGGACGGTGACCATGGGTGAGGGGGTGATGTCCCGTCGTCGCACGAGGAGGATTGCTGCCCAGGGGCGTGGTGGCCATGCAGGTGAAGCCTGACAAAGGGGAAGGTTCTGCAGAGGAACAGAACAAGTCTGAACTCTGAGGGGAGTGCCACTTGACTGTCAAGGAGCTTTGACAATGCCAGAGGCGTCATGGTTCAAATGTACCATTATTCTTTCCGGGAAGCTGGTCTGCAAGGCGGGGATGATTTTGGTGTCGCTGGCTACAGGGAGACCGATGGCCGCATTTCTAGGGTCAGGTCCCATATGCTGTGCATTAGTGATGGCTCTAACCATCGGCAAGCATGAGCCTGTGGACCCCGTGCCTCTGCCTTCACCTTGGCCATGAGCTTTCCTCAGACCGCATCATCAAGCCAGGCGTCCGGGAAAGTCACCGATGCCATCACCGGGGGGACGCTCACCACAATCATCCGCTGTCTCGCGGGCAGTTCCCTGGACCTGGTGGAGCGCGGGAAGACCATTTTCCTCCCTGGAGATCCCGCCGAGCGGGTCTATCTGTTGCGGTGTGGTGCGGTGCGGCTTTCCCGCGTCTATGAAAGCGGCGAGGAGATCACCGTAGCGCTGCTGCGGGAAAACAGCCTGTTTGGAGTCCTCTCTCTGCTGACCGGACACCACTCGGATCGCTTCTACCACGCCGTCGCCTTTACCCGTGTGGAAATGATTTCCGCACCTGCCGCATCCGTACGCCAGGCCATTGAGGCGGATGCCCGCGTGGGCTTGATGATGCTGCAGGGCCTGTCCTGCCGTGTCCTGCAGACGGAGACCATGATCGAAACCCTCACCCACCGGGACATGTCGTCCCGACTAGTGAGTTTTTTGCTGGTGCTGTGCCGCGACTTCGGCATTCCGGCGGATCAGGGGATCACCATCGACCTGCGGTTGTCCCACCAGGCCATTGCCGAAGCCATTGGCTCCACCCGGGTGACCATCACCCGCCTGCTGGGGGACCTGCGCAGCGAGGGGATGCTCAGAATCGACCGCAAGAAAATTACGATCTTCGACCCTGTGGCCCTCTCGCGTCGGTTCAGCTAAGCCCATAGTGGTGCTCATCGTCCGAAGAACAAGTCCTGTCTGGCTGGTTGCTGATTTTTGCGCTCCTGCTGCTGGGCGGTGTGCTCGCGGTCATGGGGGACCGCCTGGGCACGCGCATCGGCAAGGCCCGCCTCTCCTTTTTGAGGATGCGCCCCAGACGCACCGCCGTGGTGTTCACTGCCATCACCGGCAGCCTGATTTCCGCACTGAGCTTTGTGGTGTTGATCACCATCAACGACCGCTGGCGACGGGGACTGTTCGAGTTGGGTCGCATTGAGGAGAACCTATGGACCACCCGCGAGAACCTCGGCAAGACCCAGAAGACCCTGGAATTCATCCAGGATGCCCTGGTGACAAGCCGCGCGGCGCTCCTGGGTGCAGAGCGCAGCCGCAACCAGGCGGAGGCTGAAGTTCAGGGGTTAACGGAGCGCACAGACATGTTGCAGGCTCAGACACGGGAGCTGCAGCACACCATCAACGTGCTGGATGGCCAGCGCCAACAGTTGCTCAACGAGCAGGATCGACTGGGAAAGGCAGTGGATCGGCGGGATCAGGAACTGGGGGTGCTTCAGGAGAGAATTAACACCCAGGTCAATGTGCTGAATACCCTCAGGCGCAGCATTGCAGCCCTGCGTCGTGGCGACGTGGCCATTGCCAGCAACGAGCCCCTGGCCATGGCCAAGGTGACCCTGCCGCACCCCAGCGAAGCCCAGGTGGCCATTAACAGCCTGCTGAATCGGGCCAACCAGGCGGCCTACGAGCGGCTGCTGCCGGGTCAACAGCCATCCCGGCAGCTTATTTACATCCCCACCAGCGAGGTGGAGAAGATCGCCAGGGAACTGCAAAGTGGCCATGCCTGGATCGTCACCATCCGCAGCGCAAACAACGTTCTGCTGGGGGAGAACTCCTTGCTGGCCTTCGCCGATGTGCGCCCCAGTCGCCAGGTTCTGGATGCGGGTCAGATCCTGGCATCTACGGTTATTGAAGGGGATGAGCGTTCCCCGGAGGCCGTGAATCAGCGGCTCAGCCTGCTCCTGGCCACGGCCCGCAACCAGGCCAACCGGCTGGGGGTACTGAACATGCAGATCATCCTGGATGATGAAGCGCTGACCACATTGGTTCGGACATTGGTGAGTCGAACTGATCCCCAAGCCACCCTGGAGGCGTTCAGCCTCCAGGACAGCGACATAGGGGATCCCCTCCACCTGGGCGTCCGTTGGCAGAGCCCACCTCCGGGTGAGGCTCCGGACCCTGGTCATGGCTGAAGGTGGCTGCGCCATTGGCCTGGACCCCGGCTACAGCAAATGTGGCCTGGCGTGCAGCGACGGCAACCGGCAGCACTTGGACATCTGCTTGATCTGCACACCCCATGGGTGCTGGCGCCATCTCCAGGAGTGGTGGCTGGCGCGCCAACCGTCATGCCTTTACCTGGGCGACGGCACCTGCTCCACCCGCTGGCGGGCGGCCCTGCTCACTTGGTGGCCCTCTCAACGTCTCCAACTGGTGTCCGAGGCCCACACAAGCCTGGAGGCACGGGAGCGCTATTGGCAGCTGCATGCACCCCGGGGCTGGCAACGCCTGCTACCGGAAGGACTGCGGCAGCCCCCAAGACCAGTGGACGACCTGGCAGCCCTGGTGATCCTTGAGCGGGGCTTGGGCCACCCTCTGCACGTAATGCCAAGCTCCTTCAAAACAGCCGTCAGACCGTAGCCCGCACCAGGAAGTTGTATTCCCCACCCACGTCCAACTGGTGGTCGAAGCGCAGAAGGAAGCGGAGCAGGGCGTCCTCGATCAAGGCACGCCCCAAGGAGGGCTCAAGCCGCAGTTTCCCTTGTCGGAAATGCCAATGGAACACCCAGGCAAACTCTCCGGCCCAGACTTGGCCCTTGCACAGGCCCAGGTGAAGATCCTGGTTGAGCACCTGGAGCCGTGCTGTCGTGACAGGAAGGCTGACCATCTCAGTGGGTGGTGCCAGAGGCGGAGTGGGCCTGAATCCGAAGGCCGTTGAGGCCATTCATGGCCGCCCCCAATCCCTGCCCCTGGATCAGGCGGATTCCC
>NZ_FITM01000015.1 GCF_900047545.1 Candidatus Synechococcus spongiarum | reverse complement strand
AAAACCACGCTGACTGCTGCAATCACCAACGTTCTGGCGGCCCGCGGCAGTGCCCAGGCCCAGGCCTACGACGACATTGACGGCGCTCCCGAAGAGAAGGAGCGGGGCATCACCATCAACACGGCCCACGTGGAGTACGAGACGGAAAACCGTCACTACGCCCACGTAGACTGCCCCGGTCATGCTGACTACGTCAAGAACATGATCACGGGCGCCGCCCAGATGGATGGCGCCATCCTGGTGGTGGCCGGCACGGATGGCCCCATGGACCAGACCCGGGAGCACATTCTCCTGGCCAAGCAGGTGGGTGTTCCCGCCCTGGTGGTCTTCGTCAACAAAAAAGACATGGTTGACGACGAGGAGTTGCTGGAACTGGTGGAACTGGAAATCCGGGAGCTCCTCAGCAAGTACGAGTTTCCTGGCGACGACATCCCGGTGGTGATGGGATCCGGCTTGAAAGCGCTGGAGGCCATCCAGGGCGGCGCCACGGGCGAGCGGGGCAAGGACGAGTGGGTTGACGGCATCCTAGATCTCATGGACGCCGTAGATGAAAGCATCCCCGAACCCGAACGGGAAGTGGAAAAGCCTTTCCTGATGGCCGTTGAGGACGTGTTCTCCATCACCGGTCGGGGCACCGTGGCCACGGGCCGCATTGAGCGGGGCATGGTCAAAGTCAACGAAGAAGTGGAAGTCGTTGGCTTGAAGGACACCCGCAGGACAACGGTCACGGGCGTGGAAATGTTCCGTAAGCTTCTGGACGAGGGCATGGCCGGAGACAACGTGGGTCTGCTCCTGCGCGGTATTCAGAAGAACGAGGTGGAGCGCGGCATGGTTCTGGTCAAGCCCGGCTCCATCACCCCCCACACCAAATTTGAGGGTGAGGTCTACGTGCTGACCAAGGAGGAAGGCGGCCGTCACACCCCCTTCTTCTGTGGCTACCGCCCCCAATTCTACATCCGCACCACGGACGTGACAGGCCAGATCACCGAATTCACCGCTGACGACGGCTCCAAAGCCGAGATGGTGATGCCTGGTGACCGCATCAAGATAATCGGCGAGTTGATTGTGCCCGTGGCCATTGAGAAGGGTATGCGTTTTGCCATTCGTGAGGGAGGGCGCACCATCGGCGCTGGCGTGGTATCCAAGATCCTCGCCTGAGACCACTGCCTGCACGGGGGAGGGCCACGGTCCTCCTCCGCTCTGCACCTTGACAACTCAACCCCATGGCCCACGCCATCACCTCCGAACCCCTGTAATGACCAGAACCCTTGCGCAACAGAAGATTCGTATCCGCCTCAAAGCTTTTGATAGACGGATGCTGGACATCTCCTGCGAAAAGATCATTGACACCGCAGATCGGACGGCAGCCACGGCCATTGGCCCCATCTCCCTGCCCACGAAGCGGAAAATCTACTGTGTGTTGCGCTCCCCCCACGTGGATAAAGACTCGCGGGAGCACTTTGAAACCCGCACCCATCGGCGGCTGATTGACATCTACAACCCCTCTTCTAAGACCATTGACGCCCTCATGAAGCTTGATCTGCCCAGCGGTGTGGACATCGAGGTCAAGCTCTAGTCACCACACATCCAGCCGTATCCGTCTAGGGTCAAGCAACTTGCTGCCCTACGGCCATGACAAAGCCCCTGGCGGTCAGGGAGCTGCCCCTGTTTTTGTTGTCGGGAGTTGTGCTGTTCCCCCGTGAAGTGTTTCCCCTTCACATTTTTGAATATCGCTACCGGATCATGCTGAAGACGGTTCTGGAGACAGATCAGCGCTTTGGCGTGATCAACTGCGATCCTGAGACAGGTGAGCCCAGTGCCGTGGGCTGTTGTACGGAAATCCTCCAGCATCACCCCATGGAAGGGGACCGCAGCGCCATCGTCACCAGGGGGCAGCAACGTTTCCGCGTCCTGAACCGGGTCCGGGACAACCCCTTCTGCATTGGTCTTGTCAGTTGGCTCGACGATGCTCCCCTCACCACTGACCTCACAGACCTTGTCCAGAAGGTGCATGGCGCCCTTGAGGATGTTGTCAAGCTTTCCGCCAAGCTCTCCGGCAAGGATTTCCGCCTGCCTGAGGATATTCCTTCAGACCCTGAAGACATCTCCTTCTGGCTGGCCTCCCGCCTGGATAATGCAATCACAGCCCAACAGCATCTTCTGGAGACAACGGACACCGCTGATCGCCTGCAACAGGAATACGCGTTGCTGGACCAGGCACGTCGACAACTGGCTGCACGGACAGTACTCAAAGATCTAGAATAAAAGCCTGAAACAAGGAACCAACAATCAGGGACCCCACCCAATGCCTTGGCTCCCGCTTCTGATCAGCGGTGTTCTGTCCCTAGTGCTCTGTGCCTATCTTGCCGGCAAGCGCCCCTATCGGTCTCCACAAAGTGTTGCCGCCAATTACGACCGCTGGACCCGTGACGGTCTCCTGGAGCGGCTTTGGGGAGACCACATCCATCTGGGCTACTACGGTGATCCGCCCCAGCCCCAGGATTTCCGGGCCAGCAAGGCGAGACTGGTCCATGAGCTGGTTCACTGGTCCGGTCTTCACAAGCTGCCGCCAGGCAGCCGCCTCCTGGACGTGGGTTGCGGCATTGGGGGCAGCGCCCGAATTCTGGCCCGAGACTACGGCTTCCAGGTGCTGGGCATCAGCATCAGCAGACAACAAATTGACCGGGCCCGGGCGTTGACGCCAGCGCCCGTCACCTGTCGCTTTGCCGTGATGGACGCCCTGGCCACGCCCATGGCAGACGGGTCTTTTGACGCGGTCTGGACCGTGGAAGCGGCGCCTCACATTGCCGACAAGCAACGCTTTGCCAATGAACTGCTGCGCCTCCTGAAACCAGGTGGCCAACTGGTCATGGCGGATTGGAACCAGCGGGATTTCCGTCAACAACCACTGAGCCGCCTGGAACACATGGTTCTGGGCATTCTGCTGACCCAGTGGGGTCATGCCGCTTTTGCCAGCATGGAAGCCGTCCAGGAGCACCTGCAAGCCAGTCCCTGTGGCTGTGTCAACCTGCACACCGCGGATTGGAGCCGGGCCACATTCCCGGCATGGCCGCAGGCCATCTGGGAAGGGTTCAGACGACCATGGGCCGTGCTCTCCCTGGGGCCGGCCGCGGTGGTGCAGGGTCTTCGAGAAGTGCCTACCATCCTTCTCATGGCCTGGGCCTGGCGGCGTGGGCTC
>NZ_FITM01000057.1 GCF_900047545.1 Candidatus Synechococcus spongiarum | reverse complement strand
CAACCACTCCCCGCCTGCTCCAGCACGCCTTTGGAGCTGGGCACCTGGCCGGAGCGGCGTGGGTCCACCTCCGTTGCCATGCGCAACGCGCGGGCAAAGGCTTTGAAGCAGGCCTCCACAACGTGATGGTCGTTGCGGCCGTGGAGTTGGCGGATGTGCAGGGTCAGACCACTGTTATTGACTACGGCTACGAAAAACTCCCGCACAAGCTGGGTATCGTAGCGGCCAATGCGCTCGGAACGTAGTTGCAGGTCAAATTCCAGATGGGGCCGACCGGAGCAGTCCAGCGCCACCTGCACCAGGGCCTCATCCAACGGCGCCAGGAAGTGGCCAAAACGGTAAATCCCGCGGTGATCCCCCAACGCCTGGCCCAACGCCTGCCCCAGGCTGATGCCCACGTCTTCGTTGGTGTGGTGGTCGTCAATCTCGGTGTCCCCCCGGGCCTGCACCTGAAGATCAAAGAGACCATGGCTCACCAGTTGCATGAGCATATGGTCGAGAAAGGGGATGGTGGTCTCCACTTGGCCACAACCGGTTCCGTCCAGGTTCAGGCACAGCCGCACCCGGGTTTCTCGGGTCACCCGCTCCACGGAGCCGGTGCGCCCTGCAGGGTCTGCGTTGATGGTGCTCGGCACGGACTCGGGAATGGCTGCCATGGAAGGAGGGGATCCGACACAACGAGTCTGGAGGATCAGACGGCCATTGCGGAACGTCGGAGAACGGCTGCGCAGCGATCACAGATGCGGGAATCGTCCTCCAGTGTTTCTCCTTGGTCTGTGGTATAATGCCAGCAACGGGAACACTTCCAACCCTCCGCCTTGGCCACCTGGACGTGGAGGCCATCCTCCCGGGATTCCGCCAGGGGCTGGGGCAACGGATCACCGCCAAGGCGCAGTTGGGAGACCAGGAGCCAGTCCTTTACTAGGTCCTCCACGTTGGCGTCGTGGTCCTGGAGCCAGGCCATGGCCCCTTGCAGGGCCGAATCCTGAATATCCAGGCGCACCTGTGCCTCCAGGGAGGCGCCCACGCTGCCAGCGGCCTGGCTGGCCTGAAGCTGACGGTTGACACCGGTGCGCAGACGACGCAACTGCCTCACCACCACCGCCAGCCGGTCATGGCGCCATTGGGCAGGAGCCTGGGGCCAACCCCGCTCAAATACAGAGGTTTCCCGGACGGAATAGGGGAGATTCTGCCAGATGTCCTCAGCCATGTGGCAGAGCACCGGGGCCATCATGCCCGCCAACTGCTCCACCACCACGGCCAGCACCGTTTGGCACTGACGGCGGGACTCATCGTTGGGAGCGCTGATATACAATCTATCCTTGACAATATCCAGATAAAAATTGGAAAGATCAACCACACAAAAGTTTTGAAGGATCTGGAAGAAGCGGTAAAACTCATACTCTTCAAATGCTTTGGTTGCCTCCTGGAGGACCTCTCCCGTGCGGTGCAGAAGCCAGCGATCCAGCCAGGCCAGCTTTTCCAAGGGAACGCCGTCACGCTCGGGTTGGAAGTCATGAACATTGCCCAGCATGTAACGGCAGGTGTTGCGCACTTTGCGATACACGTCCGCCAGTTGCCGCAGGATGACGGCGCCAATGGGCACGTCGGAGGAGTAGTCCACGGAACTCACCCAGAGCCGCAATACGTCAGCCCCGTAGGCCGGTTCGGTTTTCTTGTTTCTGCCACCGGTAATAACAACTGTGGGGTCAACAACATTGCCGAGGGATTTGCTCATCTTGCGGCCCTGTTCATCCAGGGTGAAGCCATGGGTGAGCACACAACGGTAGGGGGCATGGCCATGGACGGCAACGGAAGTGAGCAGGGATGACTGAAACCAGCCCCGGTGCTGATCCGAGCCCTCCAGGTACAGATGGGCCGGATAGGTGAGTTCCTCGCGGCCAGCCGCCACCGCCGCCCAGCTTGAGCCGGAATCAAACCACACGTCCATGGTGTCGGTGCCTTTGCGCCAGCGCTCTGCCTCCGGGGCGTAGGCGGGTGGCAGGAGTTCCGCTTCGTCCATGGTCCACCAAACGTCGCTGCCGTGGGTGGCAAACAGCTTCTGCACGTGGGTAAGGGTGTCTTCGTTGAGCAGCACCTCGTCTCCGTTGCGGGCATAGAACACGGGGATGGGCACCCCCCAGACCCGTTGCCGGGAAATGCACCAGTCCCCCCGCTCCTGCACCATGGCCTCGATGCGGTTCCGGCCGGAGACGGGAAGCCACGTGACCTGGCCAATAGCTGCCAGGGCCGCGTCCCGGAAGCCGTCCAGTGAGGCAAACCATTGTTCCGTGGCGCGGAAGATGGTGGGTTTTTTCGTGCGCCAGTCGTAGGGATAGCGGTGGGTATAGGGCATGGAGGCCAGCAGAGCGCCCCGGTCCTTGAGGGCGGCAATGATGGCGGGGTTGGCGTCCTCCAGCACGTTGAGACCGGCGAAGGGGCCAGCCTCGGCGGTGAAGGTCCCCGCGCCGTCCACAGGGCAGAGGGTGGGCAGGTTGTAGCGCCGGGCAACGGCAAAGTCTTCCGCCCCATGCCCTGGGGCAATGTGTACCAAACCGGTGCCGGAGTCGGCAGTAACCATGTCCCCCCCCAACACCACCCGGCCCTGACGCTCCAACAGGGGGTGTATATAGCCAATCCCCTCCAAGGCAGTCCCCGGCAGGGTCCGGAGAACCTGCAGGGGTTGCTCCAGCACTTGGCTCAAGGCTTCCCGCCGCCCACAGGCCACCACCAGCCGCCGCCCAGCCGCTGTGGTTACAACGGCATAGTCCATGCGAGGGTTCACCGCCACCGCCACGTTGGCTGGCAAGGTCCAGGGGGTTGTGGTCCAGATGGCCAGATGGAGCCCTTGCCTCTGGGGGGCAGCAGCCCCATCATCCAGGAGCGGGGCCAGGGCTTCGGGCACGGTCTGCACGGGGAAGGCCCCGTAGACGCTGGAGCTGGTGTGACCCTCGGGATACTCCAGCTCCGCCTCCGCCAGGGCCGTACGGGAGCTGGGACTCCAATGCACCGGTTTCAGGCCACGGTAGATGTGGCCAGCCAACACCATGCGGCCAAACACCTCAATCTGCGCGGCTTCATACTCTTTCTGAAGGGTGAGATAGGGATTGTCCCAGTCCCCCCAGATGCCCCAGCGGCGAAAGCCCTGCCGCTGCCCCTCCATTTGTTTGCGGGCATAGGCCGCGGCTTTTTTGCGCAGCTTGACGGGGGTAAGCCGTTGCCGCTGCTCTGGTGTCAGCCCTTGCAAAACCTTCAGTTCAATGGGCAGACCATGGCAATCCCAGCCCGGCACAAAGCGCACCTTGCACCCTTGTAGCAGCTTGTATTTATTGATGATGTCCTTGAGCACCTTGTTGAGGGCATGGCCCATGTGCAGGGCGCCGTTGGCGTAGGGTGGGCCGTCGTGGAGCACGAAGGGCTTGCCGGTGTTGCTCCGGCTCAATCGCTCATACACCTTGTGCTCAGCCCAGAACTGCTGAAGCTGGGGTTCCCGCTCCACGGCGTTGGCCCGCATCCCAAAACCGGTCTTCGGCAAGTTAATGGTGCTCCGGCTGCTGTCACTCTTCACGGTGAGGGGCGGGTTCAGATCTTGGCAATCTTCCTGCCTCCTGTGCCCTTATGGCAAGTTGACTTCCTCGCCGCCCTTTCAGGGCGGGGATTCCTTCCTCTCAAGCGGCACAAGGTTGGCCCCCTTGATTCAGGTGGGTTCCTGCTTCACTGCCGGTTATGTCTCGAAGACGGTGGAAATTACCAGAGGGTGATTTTCCGAGGGAGGTGATTGTTGCCGAATCAGTCAGCCAAGTCAAGATTCAAGGGTTGGACGGGGTGGACCAAGTGTGCCCAACCATCCATGTTGCCCATCTGGAGCTGTGTGGGTGGCAGTGCCCAGAAGAGCATGGGCACGGTCT
>NZ_FITM01000069.1 GCF_900047545.1 Candidatus Synechococcus spongiarum | reverse complement strand
CACAATCTGCTTGGTGAGGGCAAAGGTGATAAACGTGGCGGCAATGGGCACTTGACACGTGCCCGCCACAAAGCTGGCCATCCCTGCAAACACGAGGCTGCTGGGGGCGTAGCCAGTGGTGGTTTGCAGCAGCGCGGAACTCACCAGGCCCACGGCGCCCCCCAGGATCAACATGGGGGCAAAGAGGCCCCCCGGCGCACCGGATGCCGCCGCCAGCCCCGTGGTGAAAAACATGGCCACAAAAATCGCCAGGTTGACGCCCAGATCTGCGGTGCCGTCCCGCAGGTCCAAGGCCACCAGCTTTTTCAAGGCGGCGCCATCGGCAAACTCCGCGGGCAGGGGTGCAAAGATCAGGCCCAACAGCAGGCCGCACAGGGCCATGCGCAGCACGGGCCGCGGGCCGAACACCCGACCACACACACCCTGCATGGCAATCACGTAGCGGTTGTACAACTCACTCAGCCCGGCAATCACTAGGCCCAGGAGAACCAGGTAGAAAATATCCACAGGACGAAAGGTGAAGTCCACCAGGTCGAATGTTTTGCTCACCTCCAGGCTCATGGCGGCGCTGAAGCCCTGCTCCTGGCCAAAGCCGATCCAGCTGAGCACATCCCCCCAGGTGTCGGCCATGAAGGTGGTGAACAACACCAACATGAGCACCACGGGCCTGGCGTTATGGAGCAACTCCTCAATGGCGTAGATGAAGCCGCCGAGGGGGGCGTTAAACACCGCCGCAATGCCTGCTCCCCCGCCCGCAGCCACAATCAGGCGCAGGAATGAGCGTGGCGCCCTCAGGTTGGCGGCCATCTGACAGGCCACGGAGGCACCCATTTGCACCGCAGGACCCTCCGGCCCCAGGGGGAAGCCGCCGCCAATGGCCAGGACGCCCCCCAGCAGCTTCACCACCGCCACCCGGATGCTCATGGGCACCCGCTGCCCCTGGAGGAATTTCATCACCTGGGTAATGCCCGAGCCGTGGGCGGCGGGCGACAGGTGCTTGAGGAGCAGTCCCGCCAGCAGCCCCCCCAGGCCTGCGATGACGGGCAACACCAGCCAAGGGGTGGCGGGACCCAGCACAGGCTCCAACTGCTCCACCAGCCCCAGCCGCCAGCTCACCATCCTGGTCATGCCGTTTTTCAGGAGCACCGCGGTCCAGGCCGCCCCCAGGCCGGTGAGCAGCACCGTGGCCGCCACCGCCAGGGAGCGCTGCTGCAGCAGATTGCGAACTGTGCTGGCTTTTAGCGGTGTACCGAACATGGTGCTGCTGTGCCGCCTATTCAGATCTTCGCCACCGCCAGGGTCGCGTCTTCAGCATGGTTGCTGTTGTCCCCTTGCCCATGGGCAAAGCCGGGAATCTGATCAAAGCTCAGATAGCGGTAAAGCTCCGCTGCCAGGGGCTGGATTCTGGTGCTCACAATCCGGTGGTATTCCGCCACGGTGGGGATGCGGCCCAGCACGGCGCAGGCGGCCGCCAGTTCGGCGCTGCCCAGGTAGACCTGGGCCCCGTTACCCAGGCGGTTGTTGAAATTCCGGGTGCTGGTGGACACCACCGTGGTGTTGTCCTCAACCCGCGCCTGATTGCCCATGCAGAGGGAACAACCCGGCATCTCCATGCGACAGCCCGCCGCGGCCATGGTGGCGTAGTGTCCCTCCTGTTTGAGCGTCTCCTCGTCCATGCGGGTGGGGGGGCAGACCCAGAAGCGAGCCTTCACCTTGCCCACACCTTCCAACACCTTGGCCGCGGCGCGGTAGTGGCCGATGTTGGTCATGCAGGAGCCGATGAACACCTCCTGCACCGGATCACCGGCCACCGCGGAGAGGGGCTTGATGTTGTCCGGATCGTTGGGGCAAGCCAGGAGAGGCTCCGTGACGGTGTTCAGGTCGATGTCCAAGGTTTCCCGGTAGACCGCACCGGCGTCGGCCCTGAGTAGCCGAGGGGTGGAGAGCCAGTCCTCCATGGCGGCGATGCGGCGCGCAATGGTGCGCTCATCCTGGTAGCCCCGGGCGACCATGTTGTTCAACAGGGCCACGTTGCTGCGCAGGTACTCCGTCACTGTGGCGATGGACAGGGCAATGGTGCAGCCGGCACAGGAGCGCTCCGCGGTGGCGTCGGTGAGTTCAAAGGCCTGCTCCAGCTTCAAGTCCGGCAAACCTTCGATTTCCATGATGCGGCCGTTGAAGACGTTTGTCTTGTTGGTCTTGGCTACGGTGAGCAAGCCCCGCTGGATGGCCG
>NZ_FITM01000001.1 GCF_900047545.1 Candidatus Synechococcus spongiarum | reverse complement strand
CAAAACTCGGGTTTTATATAGCTCGGGTGGTCGCGGGACAGCAGAAGCAATCAATCAAATACTATCGGAATGTGGCAAAATAGTTAATATTTTTAAAGTAGATTATAGACGTAACGTTATGGCTGAAATGAAATGGACCCATGCATAGCTAGCTGATGCTGAATCCCCAAATTTTGAATTTTTATTTTTGATAGACAAGCACGAACTCAGCCACTAAGCACCGCCGCCGCAGTCTCAGTGATGGCCGTGGTGGTGGGTTCATACAGCCCAATGGCCAGTTGGGGCCAAAAGCCAATGGCCAAGGTGGGGACCAGCAGACTGAGGGCAATGACCAACTCCCGGGGACTGGCGTCCCCCACCTGGGCCAAGGCGGGAATCCTCGGCCCGAAAAACACCCTGCGGCACATGGAGAGGAGATAGACAGGCGTCAGCACCAGGCCCACCGCCGCCAGCAGCACCGCCACCACCCGGAATGCCGTGGTGAACTGATCCGCAGAGGTGATCCCCAGAAAGACGGTGATCTCACTCACAAAGCCACTCATGCCCGGCAGGGCCAGGGAGGCCAGGGAGCTGGTGAGAAACAGGGCAAAGGTGACCGGAATGGCCTTGGCCAACCCCCCCATGTTGGGAATGGATAGGGTGCGGGTGCGCTCATAGAACACACCGGTAACAAAAAACATGGCTGCTGCAATCAGGCCATGGCTGATCATCTGCAACATCACGCCACTGAAACCCAGGCTGTTGATGGTGGCCAACCCCAGGAGCACAAAGCCCATGTGGCTGATGGAACTACAGGCAATCCGCCGTTTCACGTTATCTTGAGCCAGGGCGTTGAGGGCGCCGTAGATGATGTTGACGATGCCCAGAATCATCAGTGCCGGCGCCAACTGGGCGTGGGCATCCGGCAGCATCTGCACGTTGAAGCGCAGCAGGGCATACCCTCCCATCTTCAGCAACACACCCGCCAACAGCATGGAAATGGGCGCACTGGCTTCGCCATGGGCATCGGGGAGCCATGTGTGCAGAGGAAAGACGGGTAGCTTCACGCCAAACCCCACCAGGAAGCCCAGGTAACACAGCAAGGCCACGCTGCCCTGGGGAGTATGGCTGGCCATGGTGGCCAGATCAAGGCTGAAGCCGTCCCCCATAAACGCCAGGACCAGGCCGCTGAGCAGGATCAGCAGGGAGGCCAGGGCGGTGTAGAGGATGAATTTGGTGGCGGCATATTGCCGACGGGGGCCGCCCCAGATGGAGATGAGCAGATAGACAGGCACCAACTCCAGCTCCCAGGCCAGGAAGAACAGCAGGAAGTCCTGCGCTAGAAAGACCATGGCCTGGGCAGACGCCTGCACCAGCAGGAGGCCATAGTAGAGCCTGGGCTTGCGGACCAGGGGCCAACTGGCCACCGCCGCTAGCAGGGTCACCAGCCCGCTGAGCACCACCAGGGGCGCTGATATCCCATCGGCAGCCAGGGACCACTCCAGCTCGATGGCCGGAATCCAACTGATGCGCTCCATCAGTTGCAAGCTGCTGCTCTCGCTGACAAAGTGACGGCTGAACACCAGCACCATCAACAGCAGATCCGCTGTCAAAGTGCTGACGGCAATGGCTCTGGGTCCCGCCACCCGATCCCCTGGCAGCAACGGCAAGATCAGTGCAACCAGCAGGGGCAACAGCACAATGGTGCTCAGCCAGGGAAAAGCGGAACTGGAAAGAGCGGGAACCATGGGCCAAACCGCAGAACAAAAGAACGGACCCGCCCTGCCAAAGGACAGGGACCACGGGTCACCCTATCAGCTTCCGTCAGGCCTCTGAGTATAAATACCCAAATTCATTCCACAGCCTGGCAGACAGCAGGGAAGTTCTGGAGTCCCACGGCGTGATAGTGGGCTTCCACCTCCTGCTCCTGCCAGGCCTGCACCATGGCCTCGCCCACGCTCGCCTCCACCTCCCGACTGCTCAGCGCCAGGATGGTGGGACCGGAGCCACTGATGACCGCTCCCCATGCACCGGCCGCCAGGGCCGCCTGCCGCACCTGAGGACCGTGGGGAATGAGAGGCCAGCGGTAGGGCTCATGGAGATTATCGCGGAGGCCGTCGCCGATCAAGTCGCCGTCGCCGTTGCGCAAACCCGAGAGCAGCACCGTGAGGGCAGAGAGGTTACTGACCGCATCCTGTAGGGGAACGCTCCAGGGTAGAGAACGCCGGGCCTCACTGGTGGAGAGGCGCAGGTTGGGGATGGCCACCACGGCCCGCACCCCCTCATGCCAGGGACAAGACACCACCCGCCACCGCTGACTTGCGACCTGGGATGTGAGACAAAGTCCACCTAGGAGGGAGGGCACCACGTTATCCGGATGACCTTCCACCGCAATGGCCAGCTCCAGCAGTTTTTCCCGACTCAGGGGCTTGCCAATCATGATGTTGGCGCCACAAAGGCCAGCTACAATGGCGCTGGCACTGCTGCCCAGGCCGCGGGCAGGGGGTGCGGACAGGGAGATCCTGGCTTCCAGAGGGATGGGAGGATGGCCAGCAGCGTCCCAGGCGCAGCGGGCCGCTCGATAGAACAGGTTATCCCTGCCGCCCCGCAGGTGGGATCCCTCAGGGCCGTCCACAACCAGGTCAAACTTCTCGTCCTGCCCCGTCAGCCGCCGCAGACTGAAGCGGTTGTTGAGTTGCAAGGCGGCGCCCAGGCAGTCGAAGCCGGGTCCGATGTTAGCAGTGGTGGCAGGTACGGTGATGACGCACCGCTCGCAGGTGTTGTCTGACACAACAGTCCCGGTATTGTTAAGAATCAGTGTCCATGTTGCCCCACGGTCCGCGCCCTGGCCCGGTGGATGTTGATGGTGGACCGGCCGGTGAATGGGCCAACTGACAGGCTCGCTGAGCTGCAGCGAACAGGCCGGCCTCCGGTGCAACCAGAGCGTGAATGGGTACCTTGGCTGCAAGGGGCTGAAGCCGCCCCATCCTCTGGAGACGGCGCAGAAAACGGGGCGAGCGCAGTTGGGGCAATTGCTTGGCTGTCACCCCACCCGCCAGCCAGAGTCCTCCTGTGCAGAGGCTGGTGAGGAGGAGATTGGCCGCGGCAGTTCCACAGGCCTCTGTCCAGAGGGCCAGAGCTTCTTGACAGAGCCAGTCTCCCTGGGCAGCAGCAGCAGCAATGCGCCCAGGCAGGTCCGCGGTCGGGTTGATGCATTGGGTTGTCAGAGGGTGGGGACCTGGATGGGTGCTGAGCAACCAGCGACCAATATGCCCCAGGCCTGTGCCGCTCACCACCCGCTCCAGCGAGAGACGCTCCAGACCCAGATCCGCCAGCAGCCACTGCTTCAGTTGCCATTCCCGTGGGTTGCAGGGGGAAAACTCCTGGTGTCCCCCTTCGCTGGGGCAACTGCACAACCCGGTGGATGTGGAGATGCCCATGGCCATGCCCACCCCTGTCCCCAGTCCCAAAACGGCCACCGTTCCACCGGGTTGCGGTTCGCCGGCCTGGAGTTCCACCACCATGGCGGGCTGAAGGTGGGGCAGCCCATAGACCAGCACAGCAACGTCGTTAATCACCTCCACCGCAGAGAGTCCCAGGGATCGGGCCAACTGCTGCTGGTCCACCACCCAACCCAGGTTGGTGAGACGGGCCTGGCCCTGCTGCACAGGTCCCGCCACGGCAAAGCAGGCACCAGCAAGCTGTATTGGACCCTTGCCCGTACCCTGTCGCTGGAGGAAGTCCGCCAGCATCCGGTCAAAGCAGGGCCACTCTCGGGAGACGTAGCGGCGTTGCCGTTGTGGGCACAGGCCCTCCCCCGTGAGGGTATAGAAGGCCAGCATGGTCTTGGTGCCCCCCACGTCGGCCGCCAGCACCGTGGTGGTGGTCATGGCATCAGGGTGGCGCGGCGACTGGCAACAGCGTCCCGGGCCAACTCAACTAGCCTGGCTTGGGCCATGTCGCCCAGGTTCCCCTGCCGCCGGGTGCGCAGGCTCACGGAATCTGTCTCCATCTCCTGTTCGCCAAGGATGCCCAGCACGGGAATTTTCCGGGTCTCGCCGTTGCGAATCAACTTACCCAACCGCTCCCCACTGGCCTCCACGGCGGCGCGCACGCCCTGGCTGCATAACCGAGTGGCCAACTGTCGGGCCGCTGTCAAGGCGGCGGCCGTCACCGGCAGGATGCGAATCTGCTCAGGCGCCAGCCAGAAGGGCAGATCTCCCCCATACTCTTCGATGAGGATGCCGATGAGCCGCTCCAGGGAGCCAAAGGGGGCCCGGTGCAACATCACGGGCCGTTGGCGGGAGCCGTCCGGCGCCACGTACTCCAGATCAAAGCGCTCCGGCAGGTTGTAGTCCACCTGCACCGTGCCCAACTGCCACTCCCGCTCCAGGGCGTCACAGAAGAGGAAGTCCAGCTTGGGACCATAGAAGGCGGCCTCCCCAGGCCCCTCCACACTCTCCATGCCCAGATGGTCCACGGCCCGGCGAATGGCGGCTTCCGCCTGATCCCAGGCCTCGGGGCGGCCAATCATTTTGGTGTTTCCGGGACCACGGAAGCTGAGCCGGGCCTTGAATTTTTGCAACTCCAGATCCTGGAACACCGTGAGAATCAAATCCACCACCTGTAGGAACTCCTCGTCCAACTGCTCCGGGGTGACAAACAGGTGACTGTCGTCCACGGTGAAGCCCCGCACCCGGGTGAGCCCCCCCAGCTCCCCGCTCTGCTCATAGCGGTAGACGGTGCCGAATTCCGCCAAGCGGTAAGGCAGGTCCCGGTAGCTGCGCAGTTCCGCTTTGTAAATCTGAATGTGAAAGGGGCAGTTCATGGGCTTCATCACGAAGCCCTCCTCCAGGGCGCGCCCAGCGTCGTTCTCCGCCATGAGCGGGAACATGTCCTCCTTGTAGTTCTGCCAGTGGCCTGAGATGCGAAACAAATCCACCCGAGCGATGTGGGGTGTGATCACGGGCTGATAGCCCCGCCGCTGCTGCTGCTGGCGGAGATAGTCCTCCAGCAGGCTGCGCAACTGGGTGCCCCGGGGCGTCCAGAGGGGCAGGCCGGGACCCACACTGTCACTGAAAAGGAACAGGCCCAACTCCCGGCCCAGGCGCCGATGGTCCCGCCGCTGTGCTTCCTCCCGGCGGCGCTTGTGCTCCGCCAGTTGTTCCGGGGTTTCAAAGACGGTGCCGTAGATGCGCTGCAACTGGGCCCTGGTCTCGTCCCCCCGCCAGTAAGCCCCGGCCACGGTCTCCAGATCCACGGCATTGGGATTGATCTCGGCGGTGGTGGCCACGTGGGGACCTGCACACAGATCCCACCACTGATCCCCCAGGTGGTAGAGGGTGATGGGCTCCTGCAGGTCCGCCAGAATCTCCAGCTTGTAGGGCTCGCCGATGGCCTCGATCCGCCGTTGGGCTTCTTGGCGACTCACCTCTTCGCGACGAAAGGAGAGATTCTGCCGCAGAATTCTCTGCATGCCCTTGCGAATTTTCTTGAGGTCCTGGGAGGTGAAGGGTTCCGGGGCGTCAAAGTCGTAGTAGAAGCCCGTCTCTGTCCAGGGGCCGATGGTCACCTGAACGTTCTTGAACAGATGTTGCACCGCCATGGCCATGACGTGGCTGCAACTGTGGCGGATCCGCAGCAGCTGATCGCTCTCGCTGGTGCGGGGCAGGTGCAGGGGGGCAGGGGGGGTTGACACAGGGGCGGACTATGAATGACCTCAGAAAGCAGAACAGGCCCGGAAGCTAATCTAGACTTCTCCAAAGCTCAGCAGCAGACCAGATGGAGTCCCGATGAACCACATTCCAGATCGTGCTTCACGCGAAGAACAGCGCAGTGTGGGGATAGCGTATCTTCTCTGGGCTGCATCCATGTTGGGTGTGGCGGGGTTGCACAGGTTCTACACGGGACGCTGGGGAACAGGACTGATTTGGCTGTTCACGGCTGGGCTCTGCGGCATGGGCAGCCTTGTGGATCTGTTTCTCATCCCTGAACAAGTGCGGTCGTTTAACCGGTTAGCCGTGGGGCAGAAGAGCCAGCCGCCGATGGCCCTGGGGCAGGGTGTCCTTGCCTTGGCCAGACATCGGGGTGTGCGGGGTTTTACCTTCAATGACGCCGTGTTGGAGCTGGGGCATTCTCCTGAGGCGATCCGCCTGGAGTTGGAGAACTTGATGAAGGAAGATTGCCTCCACGTCACCAATGACCTGGAGGGACGAATCATTTATCGGGAGCCTTGATGGTCACGCCCCTCTTCCTTTGGTGCAGGCGTGAAGGGGCGGCCTCAACCCAGGCTGGCCAGTTTAGACCTCCGTCTGAATGCGCAGCAATTCCAACTGCTGGTCGTAGAAGGCCTTCAAATGGCTCCAGGACTTCACGGACTGGCCGTAGCCGTAGTAGCTGCCTCCTGAGTGGGTGGGCAGGGAAGCCCATTCCGGGGCCAACTGGTGCAGAGCTTCACGGGTGAGGATGCCCCGATTAACGTTGGCCTCTTCCGCGTCGCTGAGGCGGAGGCGAATCAACCGGTGGGCCACTTGGTCTTGCCGGAGGGGGGAGAAATCCCTGATTCCCAGCCAGCCTGAAACTGTCTCCCAGGTTGCAGGCATGAACTGGTAAGCACCGGCAGCACTACTGTTGAGGGCGGTTTGTGTGCGGACAACGTGGTCGGGGTGCTTCGAGAAGGGATCGGAGCCAGGGATCACCTCGGAGATGAGACGCCCTCCGTAGATCACCTGATAGCCAGCCTCGGCACCACCCCTCCAGGTTCCTTCTGCAAAGCGGATGGTGCGCAGGAGGGCTTCCATGCCATTGCTGATGTCGTCCAGGTAGCGGGGAGTGGCTGCGTTGGCCACGGTGGCCGACTGGGGATGATGAAGTGCTGTCAGGGTGCGGGAAAGAGGAAAAGCTTGGGCAAAGGCAGAGGGTGAGGTGGAGGTCAGGGCAACAGTTCCCAGAAAGGACAAAAGGAGGCCTTGGGGAGGCGTGCATAGGCCCATGGGGCGCAAAGAGAAGGACACAGCCATAAAGCCTGGCTGAATTTCTCTAAGACGAATCGTAAAATGTCCGATTTGAGAAGTGAACCCTAATTGTGGGGATTTTGATTGTGTAATCCTAAATCCACGCCAGGATGGCGAGTTTGTCAACAACGCCTCAGGACGTCAGGACAACTCCAGGTTGCGAGGCACCAGACCCAGGGCCGTGCGCACCCGCTCCAGGGAGGCCTTGGCTACCGGTTCCGCCCGCTGCCGCCCCTGGCTCAAGACACGATCCAGGACGGCGGGATCCCCCATGAGTTCCCCATGGCGCTGCTGAATGGGGCGCAGGGCGTCAACCACCACCTCACTGAGCATCCCCTTGAATTGTCCCCAGCCCATCTGGCCACACTCTTCAGCCGCCGCGGCGCGACTGCCACCACTGAGGAGGGCATAGAGCGCCAGTAGATTGCTTGCTTCCGGTCGCTCCGGGTCGTCAAAGGTCAAACCTGTGGCTGCATCGGTCTTGGCCCGCTTGATCTTTTTGCGCACCACCTCCGGAGCATCCAGCAGGTTGATGCGGCTGTTGTCGTTGGGATCACTCTTGCTCATCTTGTTGCGGCCGTCGGTCAAACTCATCACCCGTGCCCCCTCCGGAAAGATCAACGGCTCGGGCACGTTGAGAATGGTCTCCCTATGGGGGGCAAACCGTGTATTCAAGCGCTGCTGGGCAATATTGCGGGCCAATTCCAGGTGTTGCTTCTGGTCTTCGCCGACAGGTACCAGGTCGGCGTTATAGAGGAGAATGTCTGCGGCCATGAGCACCGGATAGTCCAAGAGACCCACGGAGGTTTGACTGCCCTGTTTGTTGGCCTTCTCCTTGAATTGGATCATGCGCTCCAGCCAATTGAGCGGGGTTATGCAGTTCAACAGCCAGCACAGTTCACTGTGGGCTGGCACATGGCTCTGGACAAACACCGTGGCCAATTGAGGGTCAATGCCACAGGCCAGGTAGAGGGCTGCAGTTTGCCGGGTCTGGTGCGCCAGCAGGGCTGGATCATGGGGAACGGTGATGGCGTGCAGGTCCACCACACAGAAGAAGGTGTCGTGCTGATGTTGCAACTCCACCCAATTGCGGATTGCCCCCAGCCAATTGCCCAGGTGCAGTACACCCGTGGGCTGGACTCCCGAGAGAACCCGCTTACGCTCCATCACGCCTCTTCCGGCTGTAGGGAGTCTGCAGTGGGATCATCGTCCGTCAAAGGATGACCTTCTGCAGCGGGGTTGGGCGGCTGATCGTCCTCCGGAGGCTTGGGTTCCTGTTTGATGGGGCGGGCCAGGGGATCGGGGCGTATGGCCGGTGCCTGGTTTTTTGGCTGTTGTCTGCCGCCATGATGACCGGGACCACTATGTTGGGGGAGCTGGGTGGCCAGGTTCTCCTCACTGAGCTGACCTTGCTCCACCATTTGGGCCATGGTCCGCAGGCAAAGTCCCAACGCCGCCACGGTGGAGCGCAATTGGAAACGCTCCTGGATCAACCGGGCTGCCCGCAGTTCGTTGTCGCTTAAGCGGATGCGCAGGGACCCCTGCTCACGGCCCGGAGAGCGGCTCGACCGCTCTCCAGACAAACGCCGCGCCGTGCGGCGCTCAACACCAGGGGGGTGGTCCCGGGGATACTCTTGCAGCCCCAGGCCCAGGTCTTCATTGATTGCCATCTCCGGCTCTCACTCCATTCCTTGCCGAAACTGGACGGCGAAAGTCTCGGGACAACTTACCACACGGCCCATCTTTGCCCACCCCGCCACTGGTTAGGTCGAGTCCAGCACCATGGAAGGATAGGTTGCCCGGGAACTGGATCCCCCAGAAGACTGAGATGACACCACATCGGTCTTCCCATCTTTTGTGGCTTGGGGTGCTTGGGAAGCCTGTATCCCTGATGGTGGCGGTTGCCCTCGTGGGACTGGTGGGCTGCACAGCCGCCCAACCGGTGCGCCAGCAGGACACCAGCCGCCCCAAAGTGCTGGCCAGCTTCACCATCCTGGCCGATATGGCCCAGGCTGTGGCAGGAGACCACCTAGAGGTGACCTCCCTCATCAAGTCGGGCGCCGAGGTTCACAGCTATGAACCCACACCCAGTGACCTGCGGCAGGCGGCGGGGGCGGTGCTGATTGTGGATAACGGCCTCAATATGGAGAGTTGGCGGGAGCGCTTCTACATCAATTTGCCTGACCACATCCCGCGGGTGACCCTTACCCAGGGCATTGAACCACTGTCCATCGATGACGCCGCGGTTGCTGGTCGTCCCAATCCCCATGCCTGGATGTCACCCCGTCTGGCCATGGTGTACGTGGAGAATCTGCGCCAGGCCTTCACGAAGATTGCGCCAGAGCACGGGGAGGACTTTGCCGCCAGCGCAGCAGCCTACAACCGACAACTGCTGCAACTGGATGAGGAGTTGCGCCAGACCATCGCCCGCTTACCGGAGGAGCGGCGCCTGCTGGTGACCTGTGAGGGGGCCTTCAGTTATCTGGCCCGGGACTATGGCCTGGACGAAGCCTATCTCTGGCCCGTGAACGGGGACTCCGAGGTGACGGCGCAGCGGCTGGCGGGGGTCATTCGCCTGGTGGAAGAGCGCCAACTGCCGGCAGTGTTTTGTGAAAGCACGGTGAGCAGCACTGCCCAGGAGGAGGTGGCAGCCGCCACCGGGTCCCGTCTGGCTGGCGTGTTTTACGTGGACTCCCTCTCTGGCCCCGAAGGACCTGCCCCTACGCTTTTGGAGTTGCAACGCCACAACATCCGCATCCTGATGGACGGCCTCCTGCAAGACTCACCATGACCACCACCCCTGGCGCCACGGAACCGCCCCACATTGTGGTGGAGAACCTGAGCGTGAGCTACGCCGGAGTGGTTGCTCTTTCCAAGGCCAGCTTACGGCTCAATCGGGGTACCATTTGCGGCCTGGTAGGTATGAACGGCGCGGGCAAGTCCACCCTGTTCAAGGCCTTGATGGGCTTTGTGCGCCCTTCTACAGGAACCATTTACATCAACGGCCAGTCCGTGGCCCAGGCCCAGCGCCGTCAGGTTGTGGCCTATGTGCCCCAGGCGGAAAGCGTGGACTGGGATTTCCCCCTCAACGTCACCGACGTGGTCATGATGGGACGCTACGGATCCATGGGCCTACTGCGCAATCCACGGCGCCGGGACCACGAAGCCGTGCACCGCAGCCTGGAGCTGGTGGAGCTCTGGAACCTGAGGCAGCGGCAGATCGGCGAGCTTTCCGGCGGTCAACGCAAGCGGGCCTTCCTGGCCAGAGCTTTGGCCCAAGGGGCTTCGGTGCTGCTGCTGGACGAGCCCTTCAACGGCGTGGACGTGCGCACGGAGAAGCTGATGGCTCAGTTGTTCATGGGCTTTCGGGGTGAAGGACGCACCTTGCTGATCTCCACTCACGACATGGATCATGTCACCGGTTTTTGCGACCAAGTGGTGCTGATCAATAAAACCGTCCTGGCCTACGGGGAGACCAGCGAAGTGTTCACGCGGGAAAACCTGGCGCGCACCTTTGGGTGCAGACTGTAAGAAGGGGGATAGGGTTGATGGATCCCGTCAGTTGGCTGCTGGAGCCGCTCCAGCATGTCTTCATGGTGAAGGCGCTGCTGATCAGTGCCGTGGTGGGGGGGGTGTGTGCCCTGCTCTCCTGCTTCATGACCCTCAAGGGATGGGCCTTGATGGGGGATGCCGTCTCCCATGCCGTGCTGCCAGGCGTGGTCATTGCCTATGCCCTGGGCTTACCTCTTGCCGTGGGCGCGTTTGTCTTCGGGGTGGGCTCCGTGGCGGTGATCGGCCTCATCAAACAGAGCACCCGTGTGAAGGAAGACACGGTGATCGGCCTGGTGTTTACGGGTTTCTTTGCCCTGGGCCTGATTCTGGTGTCCAAGGTGCGCAGCAGTCTGGATCTGATGCACATCCTCTTTGGCAACGTGCTGGGCATTCGTCCCCAGGACTTCCAGCAAACCCTTGTGATTTCCGCATTGGTGCTGGTGATACTGATGGTGTTTCGTCGTGATCTGGTGCTGTTCTGCTTTGATCCCACCCATGCCCGATCCATCGGCATGTCCACGGGATTTCTGTACTATCTGCTGCTGTCCAGTCTGTCCCTGGCGGCGGTGGCGGGCCTGCAGACCGTGGGGATCATCCTTGTGGTGGCCATGCTGGTGACTCCCGGAGCCACGGCCTACCTGCTGACGGACTCCTTTGGCACCATGGGTGTGCTTGCGGTGGCATCGGGTATCCTCTCCAGCCTGCTGGGGGCCTATCTGAGTTACTGGTCCGATGCGTCGCCAGCGGGTTGCATCGTGGTGGTGCAAACCCTGCTGTTTGTCATGGCCATGGTCTTTGCGCCAAAGCATGGACTGCTGCGAAGGGGTCGCCACAACCCATCGCCCCAGTTACCGGACCCGTAGTCTTCTCAAGGTTTAAGAAGCGTTAACTGTTGTGCCCTGGAGGGCCAGACTTCTTAGCCTTGGCTTGCCGCCCCTGTGGCGGTTTTTCCTACATCTGACCGCACTCATGACAACCGTCATTCGCAGCAGTGGTTCAGTTGGCAACTGGCAGCGATTTTGCCAGTGGGTGACCAGCACCGACAACCGCCTCTACGTGGGCTGGTTCGGTGTGCTGATGAT
>NZ_FITM01000007.1 GCF_900047545.1 Candidatus Synechococcus spongiarum | reverse complement strand
ACATCCTAACACCCTCGCCACTTGTTCAGAGGTGTCCTAATGACTGACTTCTTCGGCTCTGTCGCCCTCCCCTCCGCCCCGCTCACCGACGGCGCGGTGATGTCCGGCGGCGTCAGGCTGCCGTCCACCTTGTGGCTGCTCTGCGCCGCAAGGGCGTTGTGAGTGATGTCCGCGGTGTTGTTGTCCTGCCATCACCGTGTACTCAAACACCAGCGGCGTCATGGTCGAACCACTCCCATAGGCCGACGGACGGGAGTTGGTGCCCACCTCCAGGTTGATCACCGGATCGCCCGTCAGCGTCACCGCCTCGTCGAAGGTCACGGTGACCTGGATCTTCTCGCCGCCGGCATATTTCTTAGGGGTTGTCCCCGAAGTCGGCGTCGAGGTTATCGCCACTTGGGTGACGTCCGGCACCGAATCCACGTTAATGGTCATGGTATAGGCAGAGGCGGTGCCGGCGGCGCCGTCGTTCACCTTGAACTGGAACGTCGTGTAGTTGTTCCCGTTGGCGTCTTCGGGCGGGGCGTATTTCAGCTTGTTGTCGTCGATCTCGGCCTTGGTGACCTCCTTCGGCAGGTCCTCCGCCGGAATCGCCGTGCTGTCCAGCGTCAGCGTGCCGTTGCCGGGCAGCAACATGATCTTCACCGCTTCCAGCACGTCGCTCGCATCCGTGTCCGAGAAACTGAAGTCCGTGGTCTGGAACTGTAGGCTGTGTCCTCCTTTGTGCTCACCTCACTGTTCGCGGCCGGCGGCGTGGTGTTTTTCACGGTGCAGCTGATGCGGATCTTCTTGGAATCTCCCCAGGTCGACCAACTGCCGGTTTCACTGTTGTTTCGGTAGATGCTGTCGTTGGCAATGCTCCAGCCCGTCGTGCCCCTCGAGTCTTCACTATCTGAAGAGGTGTTCCGGAGATTATTGACATAGCCAACATTAGTGTCGACCACGAACAAGTAGGTCGTGTTTGCCTCGAGATCGATTCCCGTTGTCGTACGCGTGTAGACCCTGTCGTTATTGTTTATCACCAGGACTGGACACGACAACTTATCCAGTTTGGTTTGGGGTTCGTGGTGTGTATCGCTATCATCGGATGGAGCAACTTCCTCGTCGCTGCTCCATGTGCCAACGAAGTCGTTGATGTCAATTGCCTCCATCACTCTAGCAAACTCCGCCTCGACGGCGGTCAGAGTATAACCCAGCGCTTTGGCGCCCGTCGTGAACGCCTGTGCCTGGTCGACAGCGCCCAAATTACCTGTTCCACTATCGGTTTGGTTGATGTTGGAGATCAGTACGTCGGCCGAGACGGGGGCGACGACAGCACCCGCGACGGCGAGCAGCAGCGCGGCCCATGAGGTCAGCCGTCATGGGCTGTGGATGGCGATGGCGCCAGAGAGGAAACCGTACGGGCTGCGACCACAGTCCCGGCTCCCACTCATAGCATATTTATTGCAGCCTTGCAGGGCAAGGGCCTGATCTGTAACAAACCGACTGCCGACATCATGCCTGTCATCTTCCAAAGGAATTGAATCAATTGAAACTATTGACTCAGCCCTCACGCGGGATAGGACCTACCCACCACACTACAGATATTTGGTCGTGTGCAACGCGAATTCTGGATAAGGGGACCAGGAACAGTCGCCGTTTCCCCACCTGAACACGGTTACCGGTCCTTGTCAACCCTTCCCGCAACTACCTTTTCACGGCGAGAGGGCATCCTGCGCAGAAAAACTCGCTTTTCACTCCCACGTCTTTTCCCGTTATTCCCGCGTCAGCGGGAATCCACTAACCGGAGGGAGGGAGGGCAGCACTACGGCTGGTTGGCACGAAAGCCCGCCTGACGCCTTGTTGCCGTTAACCGCCGCCGCGGCTGGCCAGGACGGCAACCGCCATCCCCACGCCAAACCAGCGCAGCCCCCACCAAAACCGCTCCCCAGCCCACCACCAGGGTTGAGGTGGAGCAAGGCGCCGCAACAACCGTTGCCGTTGCCGGTTGCGCCGCGCCCGGAGGCCTGATCCGCGCCTATGGGCTGCCCCCAGTCGCCGTTGGCAGGCGGTCAACCTGAAAACCAGACCCACCAGGTGCTGCTCCTGGCGCCGGCGGCTGTGGAGCCTGTGCTGGCGGCGGGTCGTTCCAGGGCTTGACACAGCACAGGGGGCAACGGTTGGCTCCATGCTGGAGCAACGCCTGTCCCTCGCCCGATCCACGTCATGGCCGCCCTGCGTCGTCCTCTCAATCCCGCCGCCCTTCCCCTGGCCCGCGCCTTGCTGGACGCGCTGCGCATCAACGAGCGCCAATGGCACGCCCTGAAAACCAGTCGTCGCCACCGCGCTGCAGAGCAGATGGCTGCTGGGCTGAACCAGTTACTCCACCACCAGGATCAGGCCGCCATGGCCTCGCTGCAAACGGCTCTGGATTGGCTACGGGGTGAGCTGCGCGATCCCGGCTGCCCTGATCACCAGGGCAAGCCCCCATCAACCCTCCGGACAACGGGCCACGATGGCCGGGTGGTTCAGTAAGGCATCCATCAGCCGCACCCCCCGCAATTGATTCACCAGGGGCATGTGCCCCTCCGGTGCGGCGTGGCGCCAAGTGAACTGGTTGGGGTAGCGGGTCCAGAGGCCGCCCTGCTTCCATCCCAAGCGGGACCAGAGCTGCTCCCAGCGCCCCCCACAGGCCTTCAGCAGGCGGCGCTGCACGGAAAATCCGTAGCGCCCTCGGGAGTAGGCAACCCAGAGACGGTCAATGGTGTCCAGATCCACCATGGCCAGGGCGGGCACCTCGGAGAAAAACACGTACCCACGCCCCTCGGCAGCCGGGCCGGCCATCCGCCGCAGGCTGGCCATGGTGAGACGATCCGCCTCCTGGAAAGCCTCGGTCGCCAGGGCCTGCTGCAGGAGTTGATGGTCCTGGCCCATGGCGGAGGGGGCGGCAAACCACCCTTGGGGGTGGCTGCGGAGAAAACCCGCCCGTGTCGGTCCCTCCTGGGCCATGAGCAGTTGGATCAGGCTCCCGGCCCCCCAATCGTCGCCGGCCGGGTCGTAGGCCTGCAACGCTGTGGGAATGAACGCCAGCAACTGCGGGGCCTGGTCCAGCACAGTGCTGAGCAGCCGCTGGCGTTGGCGGCCTCGGGCTTGGCGCAACTCGTCCAGCAACTCTGCAGGCACAGTCAACCCGGGAGAGAAACAACACTGTGTCCCATGGTAGAGGCTGCCAACAGGGACAATGCAGTCCATGGCCTGTTCTCTCCCCTGTGACCGTTTCCTGAAGGCGGACGGTCCCCTGCTGGACGTACGGAGCCCTGGGGAGTTTGTTCGTGGTCACATCCCTGGCGCCCACAACCTTCCCCTCTTCAGCGACGAGGAGCGGGCCGCGGTGGGGACCCTGTACAAACACCAGGGCCGATGGGCCGCGGTGCGCCGTGGGTTGGAACTGGTGGGACCACGGCTGGCTGTGCTGGCGGAGCAGGCCGCTGCTCTGGCAGGGGCTGACGCCAAGCTGCGGCTGCATTGCTGGCGTGGTGGCCTGCGCAGCAGCAGCACTGCCTGGCTCCTGGAAACCTGTGACCTGCCTTGCACCCTCCTGGACGGTGGCTACAAGGCCTTCCGGCGCTGGCTGCGCCAGGGCCTGGCCCAGCCGTGCCCCATCGTGCTTCTTGGCGGCCACACCGGCAGCGGCAAAACGGAAGTGCTCCATGCCCTTCGCGTTGCCGGGGCCCAGGTGTTGGACCTGGAGGGGTTGGCCCACCATCGGGGCAGCAGTTTCGGGGGGTTGGGTCAGCCGCGACAGCCCAGCACCGAGCAGTTTGAAAATGACATTGCCATGGCCTTGCAGGCGATCTCCCCCCATCGGGTGCTCTGGATTGAGGCGGAGAGTGTCCAGGTGGGCTGTTGCCGCATTCCGCCCGAACTGTTCCACCAGATGGAGCAGGCGCCGCTGGTGGCGTTGCAGCGGCCGGAGCATGAGCGGCTGGACCACCTGCTGGCCACCTACGGCCCCATGCAACGGCAGGAATTAACGGAGGCCACCCGGCGCATTGGCAAACGCCTGGGACTCCAGCGGACCCAACAGGCGGTGGAGGCCATTGCCGCCGGCAATCTCCGCCTGGCTTGCCAAGTGATCCTTGATTACTACGACCGCACCTATGCCCATGGTCTGGCGCGGAGTCCCCGAACTCCGGTTCTCCTGTCGCGGGAAGGCCTGTCCAACACGGCCGTGGCCCAGCGGCTTCTGGCCATGGAGCCGACGCTTTTGAAGCACAGCCTGTAGGCTGCCTGTTTGGGAACATTCGTCATGGCGGCCATTCAGTTTTTTCGGGGCGTTGACGAGACCGTCATTCCTGACATCCGCATGACCCGCTCCAGGGACGGGGCGACGGGACAGGCCATTTTCGTCTTTGAGGAACCGGATGCCCTGGGACCGGAGATGACCAGCGCCATTTCCGGCATGTTCCTTGTGGACGAGGAGGGGGAACTGGTGAGCCGGGAAGTAAGGGGCCGCTTTGTCAACGGCCGTGCCAGTGCCATTGAAGCCACCTACACCTGGAAGACAATGGAGGAGTTTGAGCGATTCATGCGTTTTGCCCAGCGTTATGCCAAGCGTGCCAACCTGGACTTTGCGCAAAGCTGAGCGGGGGATGCCCATGGGCTTTGGACAGTGGCTGGGCTTGCTGGCGCTGCTGGCGGCACTGCTGCTGCTCTGGAGCCTGAAGGATGTGTTGTTGGTGCTGTTCAGTGCCGTTGTTCTGGCTCTGGCCCTGAATCTGCCCGTGCGGGCCATGGAGCGCCATTGCGACTGGCGGCGGCCCTGGGCGTTGCTGGTGGTCTTGCTGGGCCTGAGTGTGGTGGTGCTGGTAAGCAGCGTGGTGCTGGTGCCCCCCTTCGTGAAGGAGTTCCGGGAGTTGATCGAGAAGCTGCCCCAGGCGTTGAACACCCTGCTGGCGCTCATCGATGCCAACTACCGGGCCGTGATTCTCAACATCTATGGCACCGACTCGGACCTGCCCGACAGCCTGGCTGAACTGTTTCGCACCAGGACGGATGTTGGCGCCGCCCTGGAGAGGGGCCTGCAGGGATTGCTGGGCCTGGTGGGAAACCTGGGTGGTGGGGTGCTGAAGGTGGTGCTGGCCCTGGTGCTGGCGGTGATGCTGGCGGCCCAACCCAAGCCCTACCAGGCGCTGGCTATCCGCCTGGCGCCCAGTTTCTATCGCCGCCGCCTGCAGGTGGTGCTCAGCCACTGCGATAGCGCCTTGGGCAATTGGATGGTGGGTCTGCTGATCAGCTCCTTCTGTGTGGCGGGGTTGGCCGGGATTGGCCTGGCCGTGCTGGGGGTCAAGCCCGTGGTGGCCAATGCCTTGTTGGCGGGTCTGCTGAACGTGATTCCCAACATCGGCCCCACCATCAGCACCGTTTTTCCCGCCTCTGTGGCCCTGCTGGATTCCCCATGGCGTGCCTTGGCCGTGGTGGTTCTTTATCTGGGCATTCAGAACGTGGAGAGTTACCTGATTACCCCATTCGTGATGCATAAACAGGTGAAGCTTTTGCCTGGCCTGGCTCTGTTGTCCCAGTTCGTGTTCGCGGTCCTGCTGGGGCCGCTGGGGTTGCTTATGGCCTTGCCGCTGGTGGTGGTGCTGCAGGTGTTGGTCCGTGAGGTGCTGATTCACGACGTGATGGATCACTGGCTACTGGGCGGCGCGGCTGGCGCGGCCATAGCAGAGGAAGGGCCAGAAGGTTGAGCACGGCCAGGGGTTGCGCCCTGATGCTGTAGCCTATGGCGGTCCAGGTGAAGTAATCCAGCAACAGGCCCAGCTCATCCCCCAACTGCAGCAGTGCCAGAAGGGTCATCAGCACCAGCACCAGCCGCTGCAGGCCACGCAATAGGGAGTTCATGCCGTGTCTTTCTTCAACAGGCCCAGCAGCAGGGGCGCCACAAACAAGGAGGAATAGGTCCCCACGGCAATTCCGAAGGCCAGGGCCACGGCAAACCAGCGCAACTCCCCGCCGCTGAAGACGGCTAAGGCCAGGATGGGCAGTTCCGTGGTGATGGAGGTGTTGAGGGAGCGCACCAGGCTGGCGGCGATGGAGTGGTCAATGCGGGCAATGACGCCAAGCTGGGGTTGGAGGCGATCCGTTTCCCGGATACGGTCGAACACCACCACGGTGTCGTTGACCGAATAGCCCGCCAGGGTCAGCAGGGCCACGGCAAAGAGGCTGCCCACCTGCACGTCCCACACCTGCCCCAACCAGGCAAAGAGCCCCGCCACGATCACCACATCATGGACCAGGGCCCCCAGGGCCAAGGCGGCATTGAGGGGGGAAAAGCGGAAGGCGATATAGACGGCCACCCCCAGAAAGGCAACGCCCAAAGCCCGAAGGGCGGACCGCAACAACTGGGCGCCGAGGGACGGTCCGATGGTGTCCACCTGGGTGTGCTCCCGTTGAAAGGGGGGGAGGGATTCGGCCGTGGCCAGATGGTCCTCGATGGCTTGGGCCTGGGCAATGGTCAAGGCCGTTGAGCGCAACAGAATCCCCTCGCCGTCATCCAGAAGCTGGACGTTGAAGCTGGAAAGTGCCGGGGCGGGCTGCTGGTCTCCCGCCGGCTCCAACTGCACATCCGCCAGGACGGAGCGCAGCACCGGCAACCGGAGACGCTCGCTGGTGGTGCAGGGTCCGGGATCATGACAGGCCAACTCCATCTGGATGCTGGTGCCGCCACGGAAATCCAACCCCGCCTGCAGCGGGGCGCGGATTTGCGGGTCCCTGCCGTTCACCAGGAAGCCCAGCAGGGACGCCACCACCATCATGGCCGAGAGCAGCAGCAGCACCCTGCGGTAACGGCTGGCTTGAAACCCGGTGAACGTCCCCGAGGGGCCAGCGGCCTCGGAGGCTGGCGCCGACGGGATCTCGGGGGGTGTGGGGACGGTCTCGCTGGAGGTCATTGCACAGGCTGGAAGTACTTGAGCCGGCGCAGGGCCGGATACAGGAAGAGACTGGTTTTCAACAGGGTCCTGCTACACACCAGACTGGTGAACAGGCTGAGACTCACGCCAATGCCCAGGGTGATGGCAAAACCACGCACCAGGCCGCTGCCCAGGTAGCCCAGGGCCAAACAACTGATCAGGGTGGTGACGCTGCCGTCGAGGATGGAACTGAAGGCGCGGCTGAAGCCGGTCTCCACGGCCTGGTAGAGCTTGCGGCCCGAGCGCAATTCCTCCCGGATGCGTTCAAAGATGAGCACGTTGGCATCAACGGCCATGCCGAAACTCAAGATCAGGCCCGCAATCCCCGGCAGGGTCAGCACCACCGGCACCAGGGCGTAGATCGCTAGGTTGAAGAGGGCGTAGATGGCCAGGGCGGCAACCGCCACCAGGCCGGGCAGCCGATAGATCAACACCATCAACCCACTCACCAGCGCCAGACCCACCAGGGCCGCACTCAGGCTGCGGCGCACGTTGTCGGACCCCAGCGTGGCACCCACGCTGCGCTGTTCCACAATCTCGGTCTCGTAGGGCAGGGAGCCGCCGCGAAGCTGCACCTCCAGTTCACGGGCCTCCTCCAGGGTGAAGGTGCCGGTAATCCGTGCCCCGCCTCCCGTGATGCCGTTCTCCCGAAACTCCGGCCCCACGGTGGGTTCACTGATGGCGTGACCATCCAGAAGAATGGCCAGCCGCAGGTTGGCATCGGCGGCCACCTCCTTGGTGAGATCCGCAAAGGCCTGGCCGCCGGCGGCGGAAAAGGTGAGGCTGAGCTGGTAGTACTCCCCCTGGGATTCCAGGTTGGGCTCAGCTACAGCTTGCACCAGATCGTCACCGGTGAGGGGCCGCAGGTCAAACAACTGACCAATGTCCTGCTCCAACTGGTCCAAGGTTGTTCGAGAGGCTCCCAGCGTCTCTCTCACGGCACGACGTTGCTCGCCATCGCCCCGGCTGCGCTGCAACTGTTCCAGTTGCTGTTCGCCAAGGAGGACCGCAACCTGTGCATTCCGGCGCTCCTGCACCAGCGTTGTGTAGCGATCCACCTCACTGGAGCGCAACACCCCGAACTGGAGAACCGCCTTCTTGGTGATCTGGTTGGCTGCCTGCTGCAAGGTGTCGTCCACCGTGGCCTCCGCCTCTGCATCTTCACCGGGGGTAGGTTGGACCGTGGGCAGTTGCACCACCACCCGATCAGAGCCCACGGTCTGGATCCGGGTCTGGGCAAGCCCCAGGCCGTCAATGCGCCGCTGGATCACGCTCTTCACCCCGTCCAGGTCTGCGGCGGTGAGGACCACCTGGGGTTCGGGGCTCAACACCCGGGCGCTGAGCTGATGCCCGCCTCGTAAATCCAGCCCCAACTGGAGCGACTGATTGCCCAGCAACACCGCCGCGGCTAGGACCATGGCCAGGATCACCGGGAGCCATCCTTGACGGACCATTTCAGATGTGACCTCGAATCAGGTGTTGACAGGTTTCCACAATCTGGTGGGGCTGGATGATGGTGTGATTCTCCAGGGTCCCGTTGTAGGGGGTGGGAATGTCCTGGGAGGAGAGGCGCACAGGCCGGGCATCCAGCTCGTCGAAACAATGCTCGCTGACCAGGGCCACCAGCTCGGCGCCAATGCCGCCGGTTTTCATGCACTCCTCCACGATGACCACCCGGTGAGTCTTGCGGATGGATGCGGTGATGGTGTCCAGGTCAAAGGGTTTGAGGCTGATCAGGTCGATGAGTTCCGGATCGTGGCCCAGTGCGGTGAGCTGCTCCACGGCCCTCACACAGTGGTGGCGCATGCGGGAATAGGTCAGCAGGGTGACGTCCTTGCCCTCCCGCACCAGTTCCGCCTGGTTCAGGGCACAGGTGTAGGACCCTTTCGGCAACTCTTCGCTCAAGTTATAGAGCAGCACGTGCTCAAAAAACAGCACCGGGTTGTCATCACGGATGGCGGCTTTGAGCAGGCCTTTGGCATTGGTGGGGGTGCTGCACGCCACGATCCTGATGCCGGGCACGGCATGGAAGTAGGCTTCCAGCCGCTGACTGTGCTCTGCCCCTAACTGCCGCCCCACGCCCCCTGGTCCCCGCACCACCACGGGGATGGTGTAGTTGCCGCCGCTGGTGTAGCGCAACATGCCCATGTTGTTGGAAATCTGGTTGAAGGCCAGCAGCAAAAAGCCCATGTTCATGCCCTCCACGATGGGCCGCAGGCCGGTCATGGCGGCGCCCACCGCCATGCCGGTGAAGCTGTTTTCCGCGATGGGGGTATCCAGAAGACGCAGATCCCCGTACTTCTTGTGCAGATCTCTGGTGACCTTGTAGGAGCCGCCGTAGTGACCCACGTCTTCTCCAATGACCAACACACGGGGATCACGCTCCATCTCCTCGTCGACGGCTTCGCGGAGAGCATTGAAAAGAAGGGTTTCTGCCACAGACCCGGGGATGCCCGCCCGCAGCAGGCCTTGAAACAAAGCCCTTAGACCTTAACCCAGGCCGGGGAGCGTTGATTCGGGTGTGCTCACCCGCCCGCGGCAAAGCTGGTGAGCAGCAGCACGGACAGCATCAATCCGGGACTCAGAAGTAGGGCCAGCAGGCCCAGGTCGTGGGGGGTCATGGCAAATCAATCCTTGTCCCAGGTTAGCGGCCAATTCAACGGCCGGCACTGGGCAGAAGTGAGCGCACCAGCAGCAGAGACAGCCCCACGGCAATGAGGCTGAAGCTGAAGACCGCCAGGAAGCTGGTGCCAACGAGAATGGTCTTGAGGCCCACGGCAATGCTCTGGGCAACGGGCTTGCTGTAGTGGGGGGGATGGAGGGTGAAATGCACCACCAACCTCTCGGCCACCAGCCAGGAGAGCACGGCAAACAGACCACTGCTCAAGGCGCCCGCCAGATAGCGGAGGGGTCCGTGCCGTGGGCGTGACGAATCGCCAGGAGCGGAATCTGGGGGGGAGGGGGTCATGGCAGCACCTGAGCGCAGTGTGTCAGCAAAAGCGAACTCCATCTTCACGGAGACCACAGACCCAGGCCTGGATGTTGTTGGCCTTGAGGCGGCCGGACAGGCTGCGGTGGGCCGCCTGGGCCGTGTCCACGGTGGGGAAGATGGCAAACACACTGGGACCGGAGCCCGTCATGGACACCCCGCAACAGTCCGCCGCCTGACGCAGCAACTCCAGGTTCTGGCGCACGGCAGGGAGTTGGGCCGTGACCACGGCTTCCATTTGGTTACACAGCAGATGCCCCACCGTGGTCATGTCCCCCCGCTGGAGCGCCGCCACCATCTCACTGCGACGCAAGGCCTGGCGAGAGCCACAGAACGCCTGCTCCCCCTTGAGATAGGCCCGGGACAACTCTTCCCGACAGATGCCGTAGGCCCAGGCCGTGGGCACGGACACATCCATCCGCTTACTGAGCAATACAGCCCCTCCCGCGGGCCTGGCCACGGGCTCCAGACGCTCACCCCGTCCAAAACACAACTGGGTGCCGCCGGCAATGAAAAAGGGCACGTCGGAGCCCAACCGGGCCCCGTACGTCTGCAACTCTTCCGTGGACAGTCCCAATTCCCAGAACCGATTCAAGCCCATGAGCGCTGCCGCCGCATTGCTGGAGCCACTCCCCAACCCTGCTTTCAGAGGAACGCGCTTGTGCAGAAGAATCCGCGCATTCAACTGCCGCTCAGGGAACACCTCCCGCAGGAGCCGCGCCGCCTGCATCACCAGGTTGGTGTGATCGTTGGCCAATTCCAGCCCTTCGCAGTGGAGGTGCAAGCCGCTGTGGGGCTCCAACACCAGCTCATCGCAGAAATCAACGGCCTGCATCACCATGGCCAGCTCATGGAAGCCGTCGTCCCTCAGACCCAGTAGGGCCAGGTGCAGGTTCACTTTGGCCGGGGATTCCAGCTTCAGGCAGGTCATGGCAGGGGAAGGGAAGGCGCCAGCGCTTGACTCAAGGCTACCCACTGATCGGGATCGAGGTCTTGGGGCCGCTGGCCCAGGTCCACGGCAGCCTGCCGCGCCGCCTGCTTCAGGCTGGCCAGCGGCCAGACGCCGCCCAACGTGTTGCGAAGCATCTTGCGGCGCCCCGTGTAGGCCACCCGCAGCAGTTGCTCCAGCAAGGAGGCCTGCTCCGGCCCGTAACGGCGCTGGTGGGGCGGGTGGGGCGTGAGCACCACCACTGCCGAGGTGACCTCCGGCGCTGGTGAAAAACAGGCTGGGGGCACAAGGCACAGGGTCCGGGCTGCCGCCAGGAGTTGCATGCGAACGCTGAGGGCCCCGCAGGCGGGACTCCCCGGCAGGGCCGTGACGCGATCCGCCACCTCCTTCTGCATCAGCAGAACCAACCGTTGAAACTGGGGCTGTCGCGGTTGCGCCACACTGCCCATCAGCCCCTGCAACAGAGGACCGGTGATGTTGTAGGGGATGTTGGCCACCACCTTGTTGGGGTTGCAGGCCATGGGCTGGTGCAGCAACTCTAGGGCATCACCCTGGACCAGGGAGAAGCGCTCGTCAGCCCCGAAGCGCTGCTGTAACCCGGCGACGAGCTGGCGATCCAGCTCCACCGCCACGACGGCCGCGGCCGGGGTGGCCAGCAAGTGGTCGGTCAGGGCACCCCGCCCTGGGCCAATCTCCAGCAGCCGGTCTTCTGGGCCAACCTGGGCAGCCGCCATAATCCGCCGCAACACCCCCTGATCCCGCAACCAGTGCTGACCCAGGCGTTTGCGGGGCCGTGGCATGGGGAGACCCGTGGCCGCCGCCGTGGTGCACTTTAAGGCCATGGGGGCGCTTCTCGCAAGCCGAAGATGGAGGCAGCCGCCATGGGGTGACGCGCCTCAGGGCAACAGGAGTTGATAAACCCGGTCAATGCGTTCATTCATTTGGTCAATGCGCATGTTCAGGGGCCAGCCATTGCCGCCACTCGTGCATGGCGCCGCCAAGGATCGGCGTGGTTGTGATCCGCTCTGACGGCGTAGTTGTGGCTGAAGAACTGGCAGCCATTGCAAGACCTGCTTCAGTACAAGTTTAGCGTTCCCTTGTTCTGGCAACCTGCGATAAGGCACTGCTCGAAGCCACAACATCCGAGAGGGTCAGGATGTTTCCCGCCCAACTGCGGGCGCCATGAACTCTGGCTCCCCTCTTGCAAGCCAGACTGAACAGTGCCCGTGCTCAGAAATCTTTGCGCAACGACCCCGATCCCTTGTGGGAATCCTGGTCTTAGGCTCAGGACCCATAAGATAGGAAGAGACGCCCTTTGGTGAGGGATCCCCCGAGAGACCTTGAGGAGGAGGAAGGATGGAGGCTTTGTTCTGGCTCA
>NZ_FITM01000046.1 GCF_900047545.1 Candidatus Synechococcus spongiarum | reverse complement strand
GGCTCGTTTCTCTTCCTAGGACCCACCGGCGTGGGCAAGACGGAGTTGGCCCGGGCCTTGGCGGCGGCGCTGTTTGACCAGGAGGATGCCCTGGTGCGGCTGGACATGTCCGAGTACATGGAGCGCAATGCGGTGGCTCGCCTGTTGGGGGCACCGCCAGGGTACGTGGGCTATGAAGAAGGGGGACAGCTCACGGAAGCCATTCGCCAGCGCCCCTATGCGGTTGTGCTCCTGGACGAGGTGGAAAAGGCCCATCCCGACGTGTTTAACCTGCTACTCCAGGTGCTGGACGATGGCCGCTTGACGGACTCCCAGGGCCGCGCCATCAATTTTCGTCACACGGTCCTGGTGATGACCAGCAACATTGCCAGCCGCCAAATCCTGGCCGCCAGCAGTGGATCGGACGGGGAGCAGGAACTGGAGGCAGCCATTGACCAGGCCCTCAAGGCCAAATTCCGCCCGGAATTCCTCAACCGGATTGACGAGGTGGTCCGTTTCCGCCCCCTGGGACCGGAGCAGATCCGCCCCATTGTGGAACTCCAGCTCCAGGAGCTGGGGCAGCGGCTGGCGGAGCAGAATCTCCACTTGCAGGTGGATGGGGAGGTGGTGAAAGCCCTGGCTCAGGATGGATACGACCCGGAGTTCGGAGCGCGCCCGTTGCGCCGTCTGCTGCGGCGACGCCTGGAAAATCCCCTCGCCATGGAAGTGTTGGGGGAGCGCTTCACCGATGTACACGGGGTGCGCGTGCAACTCTGCGGTGATGGCACGCTGGAGTTCGTTGCCCTGCGCTGAAACGTCTTTACCGTTAAAGTGGCGCAGCAGAACCCCGTCCTGATTCTAATTTGTCTGCCCAATCCAATTCCAGCGCTGCCCCCTCTCCGGATGTTGACTTCCCGGTGGAGGAACCTGCTGTTCGTCAGCCGTTCTTCTCCCGGGTGCTGGCGGAGTTGGGGCGGGTGGTGTGGCCCAGCCGTCAGCAACTGTTCAGTGAGTCCGTTTCCGTCATCCTGATGGTGGCCATGTCGGCGGCAGTGGTGGCGGCCTCCAACCGTTTGTTCTCCTGGATTGCAAACCGGGTCTTCCTCGGTTGAGTTCCTTCCTCTCCGAATCCATACCATGGCGTCTGAATCCTTCCCCCCCGCCGACAGGCCGGAGTCTCCCCAGCCCCAGCAGCGCTCGAATTTGGACAAAGCAGCCCGTTGGTACGGGGTGCAGGTGGCCTCCAGTTGCGAGAAGAACGTCAAGGCCACTCTTGAGCAGCGGGCCATCACCTTGGGAGTGGGCAATCGCATCCTGGAAATCGCCATTCCCCAAACACCCGCCATCAAGGTGAAAAAAGACGGCAACCGCCAGGTCATCGAGGAGAAGGTCTTCCCCGGTTACGTGCTGGTGCGCATGGTGCTGGACGATGAAACCCAGTCTGCGGTGCGCACCACACCCAACGTCATCAATTTCGTTGGCGCCGAGGAGCGGCGGGCCACCGGCAGAGGTCGTGGTCACGTGAAGCCCATGCCCCTCACCCAAAAGGAGGTGAACCGCATCTTCCGCCGCACCCAGGAGCGCAAGCCCATGGTGAAAGTCCACCTCACCGAAGGGGATCAGATCCGGGTGGTTGACGGGCCGTTCAAGGACTTTGAGGGGGAGGTGATCGAGGTGTCCGGAGAGCGCAACAGGCTCAAGGCCCTGCTCTCCATCTTTGGCCGCGATACTCCTGTGGAGCTGGAGTTCTCCCAGGTGGCCAAGCAGGAGTGAGCTGTTCCGGTTTTAGGGTATTCCACTTTCCCCTCTCTCATCGGTCCCCCATTGTTATGGCAAAGAAAGTCACGGCGCTGATCAAGCTGGCGCTCAACGCGGGCAAAGCCAACCCGGCGCCTCCCGTAGGGCCGGCCCTGGGTCAGCACGGGGTGAACATCATGGCGTTCTGCAAGGAGTACAACGCCAAAACCCAGGACAAGGCGGGGATGGTCATCCCCGTGGAGATTTCCGTCTACGAGGACCGAAGCTTCTCCCTGGTGCTCAAAACACCGCCAGCATCCGTGCTCATCAGCAAGGCGGCCAACATTGAAAAGGGCTCCGGCCATTCCTCCAAGGGCCAGGCCGGCAGCATCACCACGACCCAGCTTGAGGAGATCGCCAAGACCAAGCTGCCCGACCTCAACTGCCACACCGTGGAGTCCGCCATGCGGATCATTGCCGGCACGGCCCGCAACATGGGCGTGGCCGTGCAGGACTGATGCCACCCGGGCTTGCCCCTAAAATGACTCCTTCACCTTTGCGGGGAGAACTGACCTGAAGCAGTTCGTTTGCACCCCAACCCAAGACCATGCCAAAACTATCCAAACGCCTCGTTGCCGCTGCCGCCAAAGTGGAGCAGCAGGCTTATGAACCCCGTGCCGCCTTGGCCCTGGTGAAGGAGAACGCCACAGCCAAGTTCGACGAAACCATGGAGGCCCATGCCCGCCTGGGCATCAACCCCAAATACGCCGACCAGCAGTTGCGCACCACGGTGGTCCTGCCCAAGGGCACGGGCCAGAAGGTGCGGGTGGCGGTGATCACCCGGGGCGAACAACTGGCCGTGGCCAAGGCTGCCGGTGCCGACCTGGTGGGAGAAGAGGATCTGATCAACGCCATTGCCGGCGGGACCATGGCGTTCGATCTGCTGCTGGCAACGCCGGACATGATGCCCAAGGTGGCACGACTGGGCAGGGTTCTGGGTCCTCGGGGATTGATGCCCAACCCCAAAACCGGCACCGTCACCAGCAATTTG
Organism: Candidatus Synechococcus spongiarum; assembly: GCF_900047545.1. Lineage (GTDB taxonomy): Bacteria > Cyanobacteriota > Cyanobacteriia > PCC-6307 > Cyanobiaceae > Synechococcus_B > Synechococcus_B spongiarum_C. The sequence continues at coordinate 522 of NZ_FITM01000046.1, read as the reverse complement.
CAGTCCGCCATCAAGGAGTTCCAGGCGGGCAAGCTGGAGATGCGCGCCGACAAGACGGGCATTGTGCATGTGCGTTTTGGCAAGGCTAGTTTCTCCCCCGAGCATCTGCTGGTGAACTTGAAAGCCGTGCAGGACACCGTAGACCGCAATAAGCCCGGTGGTGCCAAGGGCCGCTACTGGAAAAGCCTTTACGTCAGCTCCAGCATGGGGCCGTCCGTGGAAGTTGACGTGCCGGCGCTCCAGGATCTTGTGGTGGAGGACGCAGGCTGAGGCGCCGGGGCGGGGTGCTGTGTAGACTGTTGCCCTCTGGCGAACGCCAGAGTCAGTGTACCCACCCTGAGTAGCGTCTGAGCCGCCACCGTTGGCGACTCCGGTGCAAACCGAAGACAGCAGGTGCCATCCGCCATGGATGAGGTAATTCCTGCCCAGGTCTGCGCAACTGTAGAGCCGGTGCCCCCCAAGGGCGCTCAGGCGCCATCAGATTTCGTTGACCTTGCGTTCGGGGCGGGGTGCCTGCTGTTG
>NZ_FITM01000055.1 GCF_900047545.1 Candidatus Synechococcus spongiarum | reverse complement strand
AGATGCACCGCTTGAGAGAAGGAATCCCCGCACTCCCAGGGCCGGGAGGAAGTCAAGGCTTGCACTAGCATCACCGTGGACCCGAACCGTTTTCAGAACCTGTTTCCAGGGCTTAGTCAGGCGGAGGCGTTGGCCACGCTGGGGAAGCCCCTGGAGGCATTGGAGGATGTGAGCGACCGCTATCTGGCTGCCGCCCACTTGGTGAATTTCCCTGATGACGAGACCATTACAGCACTGATGGCATGCGCTGCTGATGATCACCCTGCCCAGGCCCAGCGCATTGCCCGACGGAAAGCCGTGGAAAGCTTGGCCCGCCTGGGGGCCAGGCAGGCGCTGCCCGTGATTCAAAATTGCCTGGCCAGCGGGGACACCTATTTGGTGGAGAACGCCGTCTGGGCGTTGGCGGAGCTACAGGCCCAGCCCAAAGTCGTGACGGAGCCCCTGCTGCAACTGTTGCGGGATGGACGGCAGAACCGCCGGGTGGTGGCCCAAACCGTGGCCCGCCTGGGGATTCAGGAGGCCGTTGCCCCTCTGGAAGCGCTGCGGCAGGAGGAGGACCCGCTCCTGGTGGCGGCAGTCATCGCGGCCCTGGCGCGGCTGACCGGCAACAAAGACGGTCTGGCCGCCCTGGAAGACCACCTGCTCCATCCGGACGTGACCGTACGCCGTGCGGTGATTCAGGACTTGATGGATGCCCAGGCCTTCGGCGCCTTGGCGGCCATTACGGCGGCGCCGGTGTCGCCTGTGTTCCGTTTGCGGGGTGTGCGTCATCTGGCGGATCAACAGCACCAGGACGGTGTTGCCCCAGCTGGTGGTCTGCTGCCGCTGGTGGACCGGATGCTGCGGGATGATCCGGCCACCATCACCCTGGTGCATCGCTACGACACCACACCAGGCCTGGACTTTCTGGTGCAGGAACTCTATGGCACGGATTTCGGGCGTGTCTACCTGGCTGTGGCCACCCTCATTGCCGCCGCTAAAGATGCCGCCGCCAAAGCCGATACGCTGGCGGCCTTGACCCGGAGCTTTGCGGACCGGGGCTGGAACGACTATGGGGCCCACTACCACATGATCAAGCTCTTTGGCTGGCTGGGGGACCCCCAGCCGCTGCCGCTGGTGCGGGAGGCCCTGGCCAACCGCCGCCCCCAGTTTCAAAAATCACGTCCGGCGGCGGCCTTGACCCTGGCCCGTTTGGACCCCCGGCAGGCGGCGCCGGCGCTGCAGGATGCCGCCTGTGAAGGGTCGTTCTGGGAACTGCGCTACGCGGCTCTCATGGGGCTGGAGCAGTTGGGGCTGCCGGTCCCCCCGGCCACCTTGGCGGATTCGGACTGGCTGGTGGCCCTGCGGGCCAAGAGGATGGCCTGCAGATGAGCTGACCCGTAGCTGGGATGTGGCGTTTCAGGTGATCCCGGGCAATTCACACTTCACTTCTACGGGGAAAGGCTGAGCTTTCCAGATATGTGTGCAGTACTCCCGAACAGAGCGGTCCGAGGAAAAGAAGCCGTTGCGGGCACTGTTGAGCAGGGACATGCGGTTCCAGCGGGGACGATCCAGCCAGGCTCGGCTCACCTCTTCCTGGGCCCGCAGGTAGTCCTCAAAGTCGGCAAAGACAAAGAAGGGATCGTGATGGGTCAAGTTGTGGATCAGGGGCTGGAACATATCCCGATCACCATTGCTGAAGTGGCCTTGCTCCACCAGGTTCACCACCTGTTGCAACAAGGGCTGCTGGGTCAGGACGTCCCAGGGGCGGTAGCCGTGATGAAGGCTTTGCAACTCCGTTGCCGTATAGCCAAAGAGGAAGAAATTGTCCTCGCCCACCCGATCACGGATCTCCAGATTGGCGCCGTCAAGGGTGCCAACAGTGAGGGAGCCGTTCAAGGCGAATTTCATGTTGCCGGTGCCGGACGCCTCTTTCCCCGCTGTGGAGATTTGCTCGGAGAGATCTGAGGCTGGGTAGATAGACTGGCCTGTGGTGACGTTGTAATCTGGCAGAAAGAGCACCCGCAGGCGGCCATCCATATCCGGGTCGGAATTAATGGTGTCTGCAATGCCGTTGATGAAGCGGATAATCAGTTTGGCCATGTAATAGCCCGGCGCCGCCTTGCCACCGAACAGGACGGTACGGTACGGCATATGGTCAGCACAGCCCTCTTTGATGCGCACATATTGGGCTGCCACCTGAAGGGCATTGAGGTGTTGCCGTTTATATTCATGGATCCGTTTGACCTGCACGTCAAAGAGGGAGCTGGGATCCACCAGAATCCCGGTGCGGCGATGAATGATGCTGGAGAGGTTCCGCTTGGCGGCCAGGTGGGTTTGCTCCCAGCGCTCCAGGAAACTCTTGTCGTCTTGAAACGCCTCCAGCTTGCTTAGTTGATCCAGGTCCTGAATCCATCCCTCGCCAATCGCCTCGTTGAGCAACGTGCGCAGCTGGGGGTTGGCCAAGGCCAGCCAGCGCCTGGGTGTCACGCCGTTGGTGACGTTGGTGAACTTTTCCGGCCAGAGGGCTGAAAACTCCGGCATCAGGTTTGTTTTCACCAGCTCGCTGTGCAATGCCGCGACGCCGTTGACGTGGTGGGCCCCAATGGTGGCCAGGTGGGCCATGCGCACGGCCTTATCCCCGTCTTCGTCAATGATGGAGAGGGTTCTCAGAATCTGGTTGTTTCCCGGATAGCGCAGACGCACCTGCTGGAGAAAACGCCGGTTAATTTCATAGATGATTTCCAGATGTCGCGGTAGAAGGGAGGCAAACAGGGGCAGATTCCACTTTTCCAGCGCTTCAGGGAGCAGGGTGTGATTGGTGTAGGCCAGGCAACGACTGGTGATGCTCCAGGCGACATCCCATGACAGATGCTTCTCGTCAATCAGCAGCCGCATGAGTTCCGCTACGGTAATGGCGGGATGGGTGTCATTCATCTGAATGGCCCAATGCTGGGGAAACTCCTCCAGGGAGATCTGCCGCTTTTCAAAGGAGCGCAGCATGTCCTGAAGGGAGCAGCTCACAAAGAAGTGCTGCTGCTTGAGGCGCAGGCGACGACCCTCGTCAGTGCCGTCATTGGGATAAAGCACCTTGGAGAGGGTTTCAGATCCCACCTTTTCCTCGACGGCGCCGTAGTAATCGCCGATGTTGAAGGCATAGAAGTCAAAGCTTTCGGTGGCGTCAGCGCGCCAGAGGCGAAGGCGGTTGCAGGTGTTCACCTGATATCCCAGAACCGGCACATCGTGGGGAATGCCAATGGCGTGCTCCGCCGGCACCCAGCGGGAATGGTAGCGACCCTTGTCGTCGGTGTAGCTTTCCGTATGGCCGCCAAAACCCACCACACAGGCCTCATCCGGTTGGGGCAACTCCCACGGCCATCCTGCCTTCAGCCACTTGTCCGTAATTTCCACCTGCCAACCATCACGGATCAACTGGTCGAAAATGCCGAACTCGTAGCGGATGCCGTAGCCCACAGCCGGCACCTGCAAACTGGCCAGGGATTCCATGTAGCAGGCTGCCAGCCGCCCCAGGCCACCATTGCCCAGTCCAGGCTCCTCCTCCACCTCCAACACCGTGTCCGGACTCTGGACACCAAATTGCTGCAGGGCCAAAGCTGCGGCGTCTTCAATCCCCAGCATGACCAGGTTGTTGCCCAGTTGAGGACCAATGAGGAACTCTGCCGAGAGGTAAGCCACGGTCTTGCGAGGTGTTTCCCGCAGGGCCTGCTTTCCCACCAGGTAGCGCATCATCAGCCGATCCCGCACTGCATAGCTCAAGGCCATGTAGAGGTCGTGCTTGGTGGCGCTTGGCGCCAGCTTCCCGAGGGTGAAAAACAGGTGCTCGGTCATGCCGTCAAACAACTCGCTGGCCCTGAGGCCACTGCGCTCCGGATCCGCGTAGCAACCGGGCGTTGGGAGACGGAACTCTGCGGGCGTGGGATTGGTCATCTTTGAGAGGACGGTGAACAGGCGGCACCGCCTGGCTTCCGGCATTGATGCTAACCAGGACCAACCGGGCAGTTGTTAAACTCTCTCGGAAGCTTTTGGCGCCCTTGGGGACGCAGTTGTTATCGCTGCAACCCGGGTCTGGAGTTTAGTGTTAATGGAGGGGATGGTAGCCTTAATCACGTTCTGTCCTGTGAGAACTCCGCTGCTGGCCCTTGCTCATGGAGCAAAGGGCTACTGCTGAGCGGCTCCACCCCTGCTCTACTGAACCAGCGACAGTCGTTATGACCAACACTGGTTCCACTACCGCCAAGTCTGCTACCGGCTCCTGCCTGGCTCAGCAGCCAAGGCACGGCAACTCTTCGGCCCGGCGGGAGCCGGTCGATTCATCTGGAAACACTTCCTGGCCAAGCGCCAGCAGGCCTACCAACTCCACAAGGAGAATTCCGAGCAGCAGGCCAAGCCGTCCGTCAACTTCTTCTCCTTGGCCAAGGAGTTCACTGCGCTCAGGAACAATGGTGACCTCCCCTGGCTACATGCCTACTCCTTCAAAACTGTCAGAGCCGCCCTGCAGAGCTTGTCCCTGGCGTTCCAGGCGTTCTTCAGCAGTAAAGGGCATCTCCGCCTCAAAGCCAGAGGCCGTGACCAGCCTCGCTTTACGATTCCTGATGGCGTGAAGATCCAGGGTGAGCACCTCAGAATCCCCGGTCTTGGCCTGGTGAGGCGGCAGCGCCACGGCGGCAACCCCTATCCTACCCAGGGCATGACCAGAAGCGCCCAAGGGACCGTGGCCTCACCTGGTCGCAATGTTCAACAGAAAGCAGGGCTGAACCGCTCCGTCTTGTCCACGGGTTGGAGTGAGATGGGGGAAATACTCGGCTACAAAACTCGAGTTGTACATGTCAACCCTGCCTACACCTCACCAGAGGTGCTGTCCCTGTGGACAGGTGGACAAGGCCTCAAGACGGAGCCAGTCCACTTTCCACTGCACAAGCTGCGGTTGCCAGGCTAATGGGGACCTGAACGCAGCGCAGAATATCCCGGCCTCCGGGGTTGGGGCTGCTGCACAGGGAGAGGCGTTCTCGCGCTTAGACCTCGACGATCCGTGAAACTGGTCCTGGTCACTCTTGTGACTCATGGTCATAATCCCCTTAATGAACCATCTCAGCTAATCGTCTCCAACTGTGACCCCGATGATGCCCATGCTCCAGGCCCTGTCCTGGGGACTGCCACTGCACCCGCTGGTGGTGAGCGCCCATGACAAGGAATCTGCCGAGACTCTTCTGGGCGCTGCCGAATTCGTGGTGATTTTTCTGGCGGCCCGGCTCCTTGCAGAAGTGCTTGTCCGCCTCAGCCTGCCCACATTGATCGGGGAGTTGGTGGCTGGCGTCATCATTGGCGCTTCCGGTCTCCACCTGGTGCTTCCCCCCGAGATCCAGACCAACATCAGCGCCAACCTGCTGCATCTGGTGAGTGGCCTGTCTTCGGTCTCCAAGGAGGTGGTGGACACGGTCTACTCAGAAACCGCGGTTAAACTGGCTAGCTTCGCCCAGGTGGGTCTGTATGCCCTCCTGTTTCTCACGGGCCTGGAAAGCGACTTGAATCAACTGCTCAAGGTAGGTGTGCGGGCCTTGAGCGTTGCCACCGTCGGTGTTGTCCTGCCCTTTGCAGGAGGCGCCTTGGGGCTGATTTATCTCTTTGATGTTCCCGTGATTCCGGCTGTCTTTGCCGGTGCAGCCCTGACCGCCACCAGTATCGGCATCACCGCCAAGGTGTTCGGCGAGCTCAAGTACCTGAAAACCAGCGAAGGGCAGACGGTGATTGGCGCCGCGGTGCTGGACGACATTCTGGGCATCGTGATCCTGGCGGTGGTGGCCAAGTTGGCAACAGGTGGTTCCCTGGCCGCAGCGCCCATCCTCAAGCTGCTGCTGGCCGCAGTGGCGTTTGTGGTCGTTTCCCTGTTCCTGAGCCGCACTGCCGCCCCCTGGTTTGACCGACTGGTGGACGCCCTGGAGGCTCCGGGAGAGAAAATTGTCTGTGGCGTTATCGTGCTGGCTCTGGGCTGTTTTGTTGCCACAGCCATTGGCCTGGAGGCGGTGCTTGGGGCATTCGCAGCAGGCCTGGTGCTGAGTAGTTCCAAACACGTCCATGAACTCACAGCCCTGACCGAGCCCATCGTGGCCCTCTTTGCCACCCTTTTCTTTGTGATGATCGGCACGGGCTTTGATTTCTCGGTGATCAATCCACTGAATCCGGACAACCACAGCGGTCTTGTGATGGCTGGCTTCCTGCTCGCCGTGGCCATCCTGGGCAAGATGGCCACGGGCTGGGCCTACTGGAGCAAGGAAAAAACCAATCGCCTGGCTGTGGGTTTGGGGATGATGCCGCGGGGAGAAGTGGGACTAGTCTTCCTGGCCCTGGGAGGGAGCACCCACGTGCTCAGTAGCAACCTGGAGGCGGCAATTCTTCTGATGGTGATTGGCACCACCTTCCTAGCGCCCCTGCTGCTGCGCCTAGTGCTCCCCGATACGGATGGCGGTGACTCCAAACTGGTGAACGCCGCCTCGTCCTAAGGCTTTTCTTCGTCCCCTGTACCGCTGCACGCCATGACCGTGATTCGTTCAAAGTCCCCAGCGACCCGGCCGGCATCGCGGCCGGCCGGCGGCGCGGCGACACACCCTGTTGGCACCACCAGTCACCGTTGGCAGTTTCGAGGGCAGTCCATCCACTGTCTGAGGGCAACACCCCAAGACCAGAGTGCGGTGAGGGACAGCCAGAGGCGGCCACCCCTGGTGCTGGTTCACGGCTTTGGTGCCAGCACCCAGCATTGGCGCCACAACATTCCCTGTCTCGCTCAACAGTACGAGGTCCATGCCTTTGACCTGCTGGGCTTTGGTCGCAGCGCCAAGCCCGCGGACCTGGCGCTGGACACCACCTTCTGGCGAGACCAGCTTCTGGACTACGCCAGGGAGCGGGTGGGGCGACCGGCGGTGTTCGTGGGCAACTCCCTCGGGGGATACGTGGCCCTTCGGGCGGCGGCGGCTCAGCCCCATGCCAGCGCCGGCGTGGTTCTGCTCAATCCCATGGGACGATTTCGCTGTGAGCAAGCCAGGACGACGGGGAACAGGCCCTTCTCCTGGGTCGCCAATGGTCTTGGGGCCATGGGGCTGGCCCTTCTCAAAACCCGGGTCTTCCAGAGGCTGTTGTTCGAGAACCTGCGGCGC
>NZ_FITM01000075.1 GCF_900047545.1 Candidatus Synechococcus spongiarum | reverse complement strand
GAAAAGGGTTTACGTAAGCCAGCAGATTTTTCCAGGCGGGGAGAGGACGATTTTTCAAGGTGCCCAATAGTCTCTGCATCTTGATCCTACAGGAATTTGATTTGTTGTAAATAGTCTAGTGCTGCTCTTCTGGAACGCCTGCTCAGGTTGTTTAATTGATGAGAGAGCACATAGACGCCGTCTGTGACGGCAGACGGGGATCCCAGGCCCAAAGCTTGCCCTACTGCCGTCAAAGATCCTTCAGGCCCCACAAGGTTAAGATCATTGGAGCCACCCCATAAAATGTAAAGCGAATCCGGATCAGCGCCTCCATGGTCTGCCAGATGCCTCATCATTTGACTTTGCGCCGATCCCTGTTGGCTGCATCCTCTGGTTGAGTCGGGCTCTGTGCTGATGCAAGCGCCACCCATAGCATAATTTGTCCCTCCCTTCTTCAATGACCGATGCTTCCCTGGTCCTCCGTAAAACTTCTCAACGTACTGGGTCCAGACCCAGTCGGGATTGGTGGAGAAATTCGTGCCTTCAGGATATTGAAGACGGGGCGGCGCCTGCCGGTTCTGCAGGTCTGCCGCATTGCCCGGATCACTCAGGCTATCACCAAACACAACCACGGCATTAAAGGGTTGCGCCTGGGCAGCACCAGCCAGGCTCCAGAGCGTCGTCAGCAAAGCCGTTCCCCAGCAACTGAATCCCCGCAGCCCGCCATTGATCAACTGCTGCCAGTTTAAGGCTGTGGCCCTGGCGTGGTGCTGTGCAGGTCTTGCGCATCTGGTCAAGGATCTGCTATATGTTTTCCTACTGGGTCACCTGGGGAGTTTTCCCCAAACATCCCACCGGGGCCATAGCTCAGTTGGTAGAGCACCTGCATGGCATGCAGGGGGTCAGGAGTTCGAGTCTCCTTGGCTCCATTCATCACCGTCACCACCCAGCCAGGCTTGCCGTGGTTGGCGGGGTGTTTCACGGGCTGGCGGGCTGATTCACGGGGCGGCGGTTGAGCGCCAACAGCAGGCCAGAGATCATGAGAGGCCAGTCCCCTATACGGCTATAGGGGGTGAGCGCTGTGCCCAGGGGGACGTCCCAGACGGTGGAGGCCACCACGGCGGGATCCAGTTGCGCTGTGATTTTCCCTTGACTGTTGATGAGGGCTGTAGGCCCGGTGTTGCTGACCACCACCAGCCAACGGCCGTTTTCGATGGCCCGTTGCTGGGCAAGGGCCAGAAACTGCTGGTGCAACAGCCTGGGATAGGGATCCAGGTTGGCCACAGCCAGCAGCAATTGGGCCCCATCGTGGGTCGCCTCCGCCAAGCCGTGGGCCTGGCTGATTTCGTAGCAGATGGCCACCCCGGCCCGCCATGGCAAGGGCTTGCCCTCCAAAAGCCGCTCCGCTGGCCCTGGTTGGAGACCGCCAACCGCAGAAAGGCCGTCATTGGCCAGCAATCCACGCCATGGAAGCCATTCTCCCAGCAGCACCAAGCGGTGTTTATCCAAAGCCATGGTGGGATCACGGGCGCCAGCCGGGTACACCAGCAGGCTGCTGCGCAGACCCCTCTGTTCACGGCGAAACCCACCGGTGACCAGTCCAATGCCTTCCACCGTGGGAGGGGACTGATCCAGGGCCAGGGTTCCTTCAGGAAGGAGCAACCAGGGTGCTCCCCGTTGAACAGCGCGGTTCATGGCCAGGGTGAGGCGTCGCTCCAGCGCCACCACGGCTGTCCAGGTGAATTTCTGCCGCGTCGGAATCACCGGTTGCAGCACCCCCATGCGAATTGGCGACCCCTGGATGTCCACCAGGGCCATGAGTCCAAGACTATGGAGTGCAATGACCATTACGGCTCCTCCGGCCAACCAGCGACTGCGCTCACCTGACGGAGCCTTGCAGAAACGCCAGAGCCACCAGCCAGCCAATACCTGAACAGCCGCCAATAACCCTGGCCCCGCCAAGCTGCCGAGACCAGCCAGGGCGCGATCATAGGGCGCCGCTACCGTACTCAGTCCCAGCCAGAACAGGGGACCATGGGCCAGCAGCACCTCACCGCATCCCCACAGCAGGGCCATGGTCAATGCACCGCGGTACCCTGGCAACGGGTAAAAGCGCGCCAGCCACCACCAAAGGCCCACAACCAACGACCCGCCACCACCCACCAGCAACCAGAGCAACACGGTGAGCGGACGGCTCAACGGGTTGGGGACACCCAGCCAGCCCAGAGGATGAAGCCAAAGCAGCCAGATGTGGCTCGTGAGTAAAGCAGCCCCACCCCAACCAGCCGCCGGCATCAGGCCTTGGGCAATCGAGCGGCGACCCACGGCCTCCCAGAGGGGAATCAGGGTCAACCACAGCAGCGGAGGTGCCCCCCAAGGGACCACACTGAGACCAGCCAGCGCCCCGGCAACACTGGCCAGGCCAAAGAAGACCCATGGGTGAACCAGGGCCACCCTCAACGTCGTAAGCCTTCTTGCCATGCCGGCCTGGGTTGCATGCATCCGTTCAGCCCGAGTCAATGTAGACAAACACCCCAGTGGCCATGATTGCCTGCGGTTGAGCCGTAACCCGTCTTTGGACAAGATGGTGGTCCGTACAGTACAGACAGGGGGCTTTTGTCACGAGAATCAACGCCATGGTTGTCCGTTTCCTTATGGCCATCGCCAGGGGTCTGGTGGATGCTTGATCAACTGCTGAACCCATGCTGTTGGCAATCTCAACTATCTTCTCACAGTTCAGATGGCATCAACACTAAGACGATTATGTTAGGATATGAAGTGTACCCATCGAGTATCTAAACATGCTTCGAGGTTCTGAACTGCTGTCCAAAGTCAAAGAGCTGGGTTCTATGCCCAAATCAGAGGTGGTGCGGGCATGTGGCTACGTTAGTCCCCGTAAGGACGGCTCTCAGCGTCTAAACTACACGTCCTTCTATGAGGCACTGCTGGAAGCCAAGGGGATGAGCTTCGGTGGCGCTGGGGAAAGCGCTAGCCGTAGAGATTCAGTAGGCCGCAAGCTCAGCTACACTGCCAAGGTGCATTTCAACGGCAACTTACTCGTCGGCAAGGCCTACACCTCTGTGCTGGGGTTAAAGCCAGGAGATGAGTTTGACATCAAGCTGGAACGGAAAGGCATTCGCCTGATTCCCAAGCATCGCTCGGAAGACATGATGGCAGGTGTATCTGTCCCTGGGGAGGCACCGGAGGAGCCATCCGCTACCGCTCCCGTATCTTCCACTCCAGTCCTGGAACTGGAGACAACAGCCTCCGTTGCTGCCCAGGATGCTCCGGTGGCTTCCCCATCGGTGCCTCCAGCACCTCCCGTTGCCCCGGCGCCAATTCCAACACCAATTCCGGCTCCACCACCAACGCCAGTGGCCGCTCCGGCTGCGCCTCCGGCACCTGGTAGGCCTCCCATCCCACAATCTGCGCCTGTCGCCACCCCTGCACCGGCCAATCTCCCCAGCGCCGTTCCACAGCAGTCCTCACCCCAAACACCACCTGTGGATTCCTGGGAAGATTCCTTGCGCAAGCTGGATCAATCCTCCCGTCCAGAGCGTTGGGATGCCTGATGCAGGCCAGCAATCCCCGGTATGACCGGGGATTGCTCTTAATCCGTGGGCCAGGTTTCTTTCTGCCGGGGAGGAAAGCCTAGTCTCTGCGTCACAGAGTTTGGTTCACCGAATGCAGTCAATAGCTTTTGCCAAGTTGAAATCCTTCTCGGTTAGCCCACCCGCATCATGTGTTGTGAGCAGTACTGTGCAACGCCCCCAGCCAATCTCCAAGTCAGGATGGTGGCCCTGACTTTCTGCAAGGGGCGTGATGGCCTGTGCGAAGGCCATGGCATCTACGAAATTCCTGAACGTTCCACAGAGAACCAGGCGTTTCCCGTGACGTTGCCAGCCCGTACCGAGTTCTTGCAGTTTGGTGTTGATTGCCGCTTCCTCAAGCGCCATGGCGAGAAGTCCCTAGCTGGTGTGAGCAAGTTCAGTATGTCACACACCAGGTTGGAGGCTGATCAGAAACGATGCCCCTGGCCAGGAGTCCTGGCCAGGGGCTCTCGTCGGGTCCGGTGATTGTCGGAACCTCAGCGATCTGTCACAGCTCGCGCCGCTGAAGGCAGCGCAAAGACGTGTTAAGAGGCTTTCTCCGCAAGTGGCAGACCCTCAACAATACAACTGTGGGACACAAACACCTCCTCCCGATGGGGGATAAGTCTCAGCCGGCGAGGCTTTCGGGATGATCGGAACCTTTTGGGGGTTCCATCATCCCACCTGCTGCTGAGTGAACAAAGGCAGCTTACCGGAAAAGCCGCCAGCTTTGCTTGGCTGTGGGTTCACCTCCCCATTGATTTAGAGAGCGTTACCACGTGGGAGGACCTCTTCAGGGAATAGGAAGCGTTCGTGAG
>NZ_FITM01000072.1 GCF_900047545.1 Candidatus Synechococcus spongiarum | reverse complement strand
ATTCCCTTTACCCCCCGTGCCAAGCGGGTGTTGGAACTTTCCCTGGAAGAAGCCCGCCAACTGGGCCATAACTACATTGGCACGGAACACCTGCTGCTGGGGCTGATCCGGGAAGGGGAAGGCGTGGCGGCCCGGGTGCTGGAGAACCTGGGGGTAGACTTGGCCAAGGTGCGGACCCAGGTGATCCGCATGTTGGGAGAAACCGCCGAGGTCACCAGTGGCGGTGGGAAGGGTAGCAACAAGACCCCCACCCTGGATGAATTCGGCAGCAACCTGACCAAGCTGGCCGGCAGTGGCAAGCTGGATCCTGTGGTGGGGCGCCAGCAGGAGATTGATCGGGTCATTCAGATTCTGGTGCGCCGCACCAAAAACAATCCCGTCCTGGTGGGTGAGCCCGGCGTGGGCAAAACAGCCATTGCCGAGGGCTTGGCCCAGCGCATTGCCAGCGGGGAAATTCCCGGCATCCTGGAAGGGAAGCGGGTGCTCACCCTGGATATTGGCCTGCTGGTGGCGGGCACCAAGTATCGCGGTGAGTTTGAGGAGCGCCTCAAGAAAATCATGGAGGAAATCCGCAGTGCCGGCAACGTGATCCTAGTCATTGACGAGGTGCATACCCTCATTGGCGCTGGCGCAGCAGAGGGGGCCATTGATGCGGCCAATATCCTCAAGCCCGCCCTGGCCCGCGGTGAACTGCAATGTATTGGTGCCACCACCCTGGATGAATATCGCAAGCACATTGAGCGGGACGCCGCCCTGGAGCGCCGCTTCCAGCCGGTCACCGTCGGCGAGCCCTCCGTGGCGGACACCATCACCATCCTCTACGGACTACGGGAGCGCTACGAGCAGCACCATAACCTTAAGATCACCGATGAAGCCCTGGCGGCGGCAGCCAATCTGGGAGACCGCTACATCAGCGACCGCTACCTGCCGGACAAAGCCATTGACTTGATTGATGAAGCGGGCAGTCGGGTGCGCCTGCTGAACTCCAAGCTGCCCACGGCAGCGCGAGAACTGGATCGGCAGCTTCGTCAGGTGTTGGCCCAAAAAGATGAAGCCGTGCGGGATCAGGACTTTGCCAAGGCTGGTCAACTGCGGGATCAGGAGGTGGAGTTGAAGCAGCAGATTCGCGACATCATTCAAGGCAGCTGCAGCCAGACGGAAGCCTCCGCCACGGCTGCGGCCGGCACAGGGACTGTTGAGCCTAGCTTTGGCGCTGACGGCTCCCCTCTGGTGACGGAAGAGGACATTGCCGCCATCGTGGCTTCATGGACTGGCGTTCCTGTGCAGAAGCTTACGGAGACGGAATCGGTCAAACTGCTCAATATCGAAGACACCCTGCATCAACGTCTCATCGGCCAGGACGAGGCGGTGAAAGCGGTGGCAAAAGCCATCCGCCGGGCCCGGGTTGGCCTCAAAAACCCCAGTCGGCCCATTGCCAGCTTTATCTTTTCCGGCCCCACCGGCGTGGGCAAAACCGAACTCACCAAAGCACTGGCTGCCTACTTCTTCGGTAGCGAGGAAGCCATGATTCGTATGGACATGTCCGAATATATGGAGCGTCACACGGTCAGCAAACTGATTGGCTCGCCACCGGGCTATGTGGGCTTCAACGAGGGGGGACAGTTGACCGAAGCTGTGCGGCGGCGCCCCTACACGGTGATTCTGTTTGACGAGATTGAGAAAGCTCACCCCGACATCTTCAATTTGCTGCTCCAACTCCTGGAAGACGGTCATCTGACGGATTCCAAAGGTCGCAAAGTCAACTTCAAGAACACCTTGGTGATTATGACCTCCAACATTGGCTCCAAGGTGATTGAAAAAGGCGGTGGTGGCCTGGGATTTGAATTCTCTGAAGACAACGAAGAAGAAGCGCGCTACACGCGGATTCGCTCCCTTGTGAATGAGGAATTCAAAAACTACTTCCGTCCGGAATTCCTGAATCGCCTGGACGAAGTTATCGTCTTCCGTCAACTCACCCGGGCCGAGGTGAAGCAAATTGCCTCCATCATGCTCAACGAGGTGTTTGCGCGGATGCAGGACAAGGACATTACACTCTCCGTCACGGAGGCCTTCCAGGACCGCTTGGTGGAAGAGGGGTATAATCCCTCCTATGGAGCACGCCCCCTGCGCCGGGCCGTGATGCGCCTGCTGGAGGACAGCCTGGCGGAAGAGTTCCTGAATGGCACCATCAAGGAAGGTGACCATGCCCTTGTGGACGTGGATGATCAGAAAAAAGTGGTCATCCGCCGCCAGAGCAGCACAAGCAATGCAGACAATACGGCCCTCCCCGAGGCGCAGCCAACCTCGGCGGTCAGTCTCTAGCGTCCCGTTCAGGCTCCTGCCATGGCAGATGTCTCTCCATTCACCCCTGCCGTGGCCGGGTCTGCTGACCTGGCGGCTGTCCACGCGATTGCGCCGCAACGGGTGGTGCGTGGCCCTGGCGCACTCCGGAAAGCTTTGCCTCGGTTGCGTGCCTTGACGTCAAGTCCGGTGCTGTTGGGGCGCTCCCCAGCCGTGGCCCCCCACCGCCGGGCGCTGGCTCAACAACTCCAGCTTGCCGATGCTCAGCAGTTGCTGTTGCACCATGACTGTTGTGATCGCGATCTTCTGCGGCTGGAGACAACCATCCGTCAACTTGAGGCTGACGGGGTGATCGCCCTTGGGGGCGGTAAAGTGTTGGATGCCGGGAAATTGCTGGCCCACCGTTGCGGTCTGCCTTGCGTCACCATTCCCGCCAGTGCCGCCACCTGTGCCGGATGGACGGCCCTGGCCAACGTCTACAGTGAGGCCGGGGCGTTTATCCATGACGTGTCTTTGGATCGCTGCCCGGAGTTGCTGATCTTTGACCATCAACTCATTGCCACGGCGCCAACTCACACCATGGCCAGTGGCATTGCCGATGCCATGGCCAAGTGGTATGAAGCATCCCTCAGCAGTGGCCACAGCCAGGATGCTCTGGTGCGCCAGGCGGTGGAACAGGCCAGGCTGCTGCGGGACCAGTTGCTGCTGGAGTGTGAAGACGCCCTGGACCATCCTGGCGGTGCGGCCTGGCGGCGGGTGGTGGAGAGTTGTGCCCTCACGGCCGGACTCATCGGCGGCCTTGGCGGCGCCCGCTGTCGCACCGCAGCGGCCCACGCGGTTCACAACGGCCTCACCCAGTTGGCCCCCTGCCGCCACTGGCTCCATGGTGAGAAGGTGGCTGTGGGGATCCTGGTGCAGTTGCGCCTAGAGGAAGCAGTGGGGAATCAACCCTTGGCCGCCGTGGCCCGGGACCAGCTCCTCCAGGTATACGGCAAGCTGGGGCTGCCCACCAGCCTGGCGGAGCTTGGCCTCAGGAAGTTGGACGCTGCCCGGTTGGAGGTGGTGTGCCGCTTCACCTGCCGGCAGGGCTCTGACCTGCACCGCCTTCCCTTTGCCGTGACGCCAGCCCAGCTTGAGGAAGCTCTGCGCTTTTACGCTGAACCCCGGCCAATTCCTCGGCAAGCGCCCCAGCCGGTGCAGCCCCGGGGCTAGCGCCAGCCAGGCCGTGGTGGCCCATCCCGTCCTGAACTTGGTGCGCCATGTCCTCCAACTCTGGCTGCGGGGCCAATGTGATGCTCTGGATCACCTGCAGTTGGATCTGGATGGCACACCCAAAGGACTGATGCAAGGACGCTTGGACGCAGCCTGCCTCCAGGCCCGAGGCGTTGTCCGGGGGGCGTTGCGCCTGAGTCGCGCCATCATCACCTGCCGGGACCTGCAACTGGACCTGGGCCGCCTTCGCCCTGGCCAGCCCCTGCCCCTGGCCGCACCCTTGAGTGTCACGGTGGATCTATGGTGTTCCGCCGCGGATCTCCAGCACATGGTGTTGGGCGCTGGAGGCATCACCATGGGGGTGGCGCTGTTGACCCATTTCCGTGGGCCGGGCGCTGGCAACGGCCGCGGCTGGCAGCTTCAGATCACAGATTCAGGCCTCCGCCTCCTGCCCCCCGCCCCACAGACCCAAACCCCACCGCTGTTGTTAGAACTGGCGGTGGTGGACCATCAAATTGTCGTTCATGGGGAAGAGGCCCCGGATCGACCCACCACCATTCCCCTGGACCCGGCCATTCGCATTCACGAGTTGAGACTTGACGCCCAGCACCTTCACCTGCGGGGTGAGGCATTGGTGAGGCCTTGAGCCAACCCACGGGTGCTGGTCCGGCAGTCGCCCCGCATGGTCCCTTCCCGCAATCATTGCCCTGGTCACATCCCGGGAAATGTTCGGGAACTCGGACCGAAGGTTCAACCAGGCTGAGGACTGCCTAACCTGCAGAGGCCAGGCCCTATTCCGCCGTAGTGGAGAGTTTTCCCTATCTGAGCGTCGCCATCCTGTTTCCCATTGCAGCGGCGTTCCTCATCCCCTTCCTCCCGGATCCCGGTGACGGCTCCCGCATCCGCTGGTATGCCCTCACCATCTCCCTTGCGGATTTTCTCGTCACGGTGGCGGGCTTTCTCAACGGCTACGACCCCAGTGTGGACGGTCTGCAACTGGTGGAGCAGGTGCGTTGGCTGCCGGAATTGGGGCTGGGTTGGTCCGTGGGCGCCGACGGGCTCTCCATGCCCCTCATCCTGCTGACCACGTTCATCACCAGCCTGGCCATCCTGGCAGCCTGGCCCGTCACCTTCAAGCCACGGCTCTTTCACATGCTCATGCTGGCCATGTGCGGTGGTCAGGTGGCGGTGTTTGCCGTGCAGGACATGTTGCTCTTCTTCCTGGCCTGGGAGTTGGAATTGATTCCCGTCTATCTGCTGCTGGCCATCTGGGGGGGCAAGAAGCGGCAATACGCCGCCACCAAGTTCATCCTCTACACCGCGGGCAGTTCCTTGTTCATCCTGGTGGTGGGGCTGGCCATGGGCTTCCAGGGGGACGGTCCCCCCAGCTTTGCCTATGGGGACATTGCCGCGAAACCCCTGGGACTGTCCTTTCAGGCGCTCTGTTACTCCGGCCTGCTCATTGCCTTTGGCGTCAAGCTGCCCGTGGTGCCGCTGCACACCTGGTTACCGGATGCCCATGGGGAAGCCACTGCCCCGGTTCACATGCTCCTGGCCGGCATTCTTCTCAAGATGGGCGGCTATGCCCTGCTCCGCTTCAACGCCCAGATGCTGCCCGAGGCCCATGCCCAGTTTGCACCGCTGCTGGTGGTGCTGGGGGTGGTCAACATCATCTATGCCGCGTTGACCTCCTTTGCGCAGCGCAACCTCAAACGCAAGATCGCCTACAGCTCCATCAGCCACATGGGCTTTGTGCTCATCGGCGTGGCCAGCTTTTCTCCGCTGGCCACCAGCGGCGCCATGTTGCAGATGATCAGCCACGGCCTCATCGGCGCCAGCCTCTTCTTCCTGGTGGGGGCCACCTACGACCGCACCCATACCCTGATGCTGGATGAGATGGGGGGCGTGGGCCAGCAGATGCGCAAGATGTTTGCCCTCTGGACCACCTGCTCCCTGGCCTCCCTGGCCCTGCCCGGCATGAGTGGTTTCGTGGCGGAGTTGATGGTGTTTGTGGGGTTTGCCACCAGTGATGCCTACAGCCTGGTGTTCCGGGTGGTGATCGTGTCCATGGCGGCGGTGGGGGTGATCCTGACGCCCATCTATCTCCTGTCCATGCTGCGGGAGATTTTCTTCGGCCAGGAAAACCAGAACCTCCTGGAGCACAACCGTCTTCGCGATGCGGAGCCCCGGGAGATCTACATCATTTCCTGCCTGCTGGTGCCCATCATCAGCATCGGCCTCTACCCGCGCCTCACCACGGAGACCTACCGCGCCACCATCGAAACCCTGGTGCAGCAAAACCGCAGCGCCCTCGTGGTATCCACAGGGATTCCCCCCAGTCCGGTGCCACCGGCCCTGGCCACAGCCATCCTGCCGGACGGAATTCCTTCCTTGTCCCCACTGGCCACCCAGTGAAGACGGGCTCACCATTAAGCCAGCATGGCCGTTGTCGTTTCAGGGGCCAGGGGGATACGCTTGGGCACCACTGACGGCAGCAGAGTGGCCATCCGCCTTCTCCAGGAGGCGGCCGAGCGCGGCGATCTGGATCCATGGGACGTGGACGTGATCGCCGTGGTGGATGGCTTTCTCGACCAATTGCAGGTGCGTATGACCCTGCCAAGGCTGGCCAGTGGCCCAGGCGGCAGTTATGAGCAGGACCTAGCGGAGAGTAGTGAGGCTTTTTTGGCGGCCTCTGTTCTGGTGGCGCTGAAGGCCAGGATTCTGGAGCAGGACATCTTGTCTGCGGACGGGGACGGGGAGGACATCCTTGACGACGGAGATGATCTGGAGGCTGGTGGGTCGGAACCGCTGCTGATGTTGCCCCTGCGCGCCGAGGAGCACCTGAAACGCCGTCTGGTGGCGCCGCCCCTGCGGCGCACGGTGACCCTGGGGGAACTGATCCAGAGCCTTGAGACCATGGCCACCCAACTGGAGCAGCAGGAGGCCACCAGGGTCCACCGGAACCGCACCAGACCCTTCAGCCGACGTCATGCTGTGGCCCAGGTGGCGGCCCTGGCCCATCGGGAGAAGTTACCAGAGACCACGGCCGCACTGGATCAATTTTTGGACCATTGGGCCGACGGTGGTGGTGCGTTTGAGGAATTGGTCTCTGCCTGGGCCCAGATTGCACCTGACGATCTGGACCGAGACCGGGTCGGCGTGTTCTGGGCGTTGCTGTTCCTCTGCAGCCAGGGCCGGGTGGATCTCAGGCAGGAGCAGGGCCTGTATGGCCCCCTCACCATTCGGGTCCTGCCGTGCCCCTGGATTGAACAGGAGCCCCGGATCAGGCAGGAAGCACAGGCGCTCCCCAGACCCTTGGCGGCGCTGCGGATGGCTCCACCAAGCGCAGTCTGAGGGGGCTTGGTACATTCAAGGTTCTCAAGACAAGGTCGCTCATGAAGGCGATGATTCTTGCCGCCGGCAAGGGAACCCGTGTGCAGCCCATTACCCATACGATTCCCAAGCCCATGATTCCCATTCTGCAAAAGCCGGTGATGGAATTTCTGGTGGAGTTGCTCAAAGAGCATGGCTTTACGGAAATCATGGTGAACGTCTCCCATCTGGCGGAACAGATCGAGGGGTATTTCCGTGACGGCCAGCGCTTTGGCGTGCAACTTGCCTACTCCTTTGAAGGTTATATCGAAGACGGTCAGCTCATCGGTGCAGCACTGGGCTCTGCCGGTGGCATGAAGAAGGTGCAAAACTTCCAGCCGTTCTTTGACGACACCTTTGTGGTGATGTGTGGGGATGCTCTGATTGACCTGGACCTGAGCCAGGCCGTCCGGCGCCATCGCGCTTGCGGAGCCCTGGCTTCCGTGGTCACCAAGTCCGTCCCGTGGGACCAAGTGGAGGGATACGGGGTTGTTGTGAGTGACGATGATGGTCGCGTTCAGGTGTTTCAAGAGAAGCCGCCGCAGGATCAGGCCCTCAGCAACGCCATTAACACAGGTATTTACATCTTTGACCCCAAAATCTTTGACCATATCCCCAGTGGCATTCACTACGACATTGGCTCCGATCTCTTCCCGAAACTGGTGGCTGATGGGGCCCCCTTCTATGCCCTGCCCATGGAGTTTGAGTGGGTAGATATTGGCAAGGTGCCGGACTACTGGCAGGCGATTCGTGGCGTTCTTCAGGGAAAGGTGCGCCAGGTTCCCATTCCCGGTCGTCAGGTGCGCCCCGGCCTCTATGCCGGCCTGAACGTGGCGGCCGACTGGGACAGCATCACGGTGGAGGGTCCCGTCTTCGTGGGGGGCATGACCCACATTGAACCAGGGGCGCGGCTGATTGGACCCACCATGATTGGTCCCAACTGCCACATTTGTAGCGGCGCCACCATCAACAACTCCATCGTTTTCCACCACTCCCGCATTGGACCCAACGTGGCCCTTGTTGACAAGCTGGTGTTTGGCCGCTACTGCGTGGAGAAGAACGGCGCCCATATTGACGTGCAGGAAGCGTCCCTGGATTGGCTCATCACCGACGCCCGCCGCAAGGACCTGGTGGAGCCCTCCCCTGAGCAAAAGGCCATGGCTGCCCTCCTGGGGGCAGAACTCAACGTAGCTCCGCCGCCAGCGACCTGAGGCCCACGCCGTCCACAACGGGTGGTGTCAGGGGCGGCACCCCCGCCAGATCCAAGATTTGTGGAATCACGGACTCGGCCTTGATGGCCATGATGTGGACACCCTGGGCAACGTCCAGGGCGGCAGCCACCTGTTCGGCAGCCATTCGCAGCCCTTCCGCCCGTGGACTCCTGGCCCGGTCCAGCCGTGCAATGGCCCCATCCGGGATGGATGCTCCCGGCACCATGCGGTTGATGAAACGGGCGTTCTTGCCGGACTTCAGCAGAAACACCCCCGCCAGCACGGGGAGATCAAGGGGGGCGGCCAACTCGCGACAGAAACGACGCAGGGCGGCCAGGTCCGTGACCATCTGGGTTTGAATAAACTGGGCTCCGGCTTCCTTTTTGCGCTGTAGACGGCTCTTGAGGCCGCTCCAGCTTGGCGATTGGGGATCAGCCGCGCAGCCGGGGAACAGGGCGGTGGGTCCGTCAGGGAGGGGTTGCTCCAGGGCATCCAGACCCCGGTTCAGGTTCTTCACATCCTGCAACAGTCGCACCGCTTCATAATCGAAGACGGGTCGTGCCTTGGGCTGATCTCCTGCCTTGACGGGATCACCGGTGAGGCAGAGCACGTTGTGCAAGCCCAGGGCATGGGCCCCCAGCAGATCCGCCTGCAGGGCAATGCGATTGCGGTCACGGCAGCCCACCTGCAGCACCGGCTCCAGGTTGCGCTCTAGCAACAGGCGACAGACCGCCACACTGCTCATGCCCATCACGGCCCGGCTGCCGTCGGTCACGTTCAGGGCATGCACACGGCCCCGCAACTGCTCTGCCGTGGCCAGCACGTGGTCTACGGATCCTCCACGGGGCGGGCTGATCTCAGCGGTCACGACGGGTTGACCGCTGGCAAGGGCCTGTTGGAAGGCCGAGGGACTGAACTGGGATTTCATCATCCCATTTTGCCCAGCCAAAACGCGACACAGCCTAAGCTGGTGTCAGATTACGGGAACCCAGTGGCGCTTCCTCAGGATGTTGGTGTTGGCCTCTCGGAGCGAGAGCTGGAAATCATTGAGCACTTGGCTCGGGGCCTGACCAACCAGGAAATTGCCCAGGTGCTCTCCATCAGCAAGCGCACCGTGGATAACCATGTGAGCAATATTTTCACCAAGACCGGCACCAGGAACCGCGTGGTGCTCATCAATTGGGCCATGGACCACGGCAAGGTCTGTCGCGACGGCTTTAACTGCTGCCACCTGCCGGAACCAGGTGGCCAAGCCTTCTAGGTCTCGCCCCTGACGTGGACGGCATATAACTGCCGGAAACGTGCCTGCTGTTGCCGATGGTCCACCAGGGGCTCCGGATAGCCCTGGCGTTCCAGGGGTGCGATCCGTCCCGAGAGAAGATCTGCCGTCCCACAGGAGGCCAACTCCGGTAACCAACGGCGAACGTAGTCCCCGTCCTCGTCAAACCTGGTAGCCTGGGTGGAGGGGTTGAAGATGCGCAGGGGGCGGGGATCCATGCCGCTGCTAGCGCTCCATTGCCAGCCGCCGTTGTTGGCCGCCAGATCCCCGTCCACCAGATGTTGCATGAAAAAGGCTTCTCCCCAGCGCCAATCGCAGATCAGGTCCTTAGTGAGGAACGACGCCACGATCATGCGGCAGCGGTTGTGCATCCAGCCGGTCTCCAGGAGTTGCCTCATGGCGGCATCTACGATGGGATAGCCCGTGCGGCCCTCACACCAGGCGGCAAAGTGTTCCGGCCGATTGCGCCAGGGGAACTGGCGCCAGCGGGGCCGAAACGCCCCCTCTGCCAGTGCGGGAAAGTGGAACAGGGCCTGCTGGTAGAACTCCCGCCAGGCCAGTTCCTGCTGCCAGACGGTGATGGCCTGCTGCACCTCCACACACTCCTGCCCCTGTGTGGCCATGGCCCCTTGCGAGGCTTGCCAGACCGTCCTCGCGCCAACGGTGCCAAAGCGCAGGGCCGCACTGAGACAGGACGTTGCCTCGCGCCCGGGGTAGTTCCGCTCCGGTTCGTAGCGGCTGAGCGCCCCGGCGACAAAGCCGTCCAGTTGTTGGCGGGCAGCCTGTTCTCCAGGACGGCAGGGAGAACACCCCTTCCAGACACAGCCCAGTTCCGCCGGGGTGGGCAGCCGTTGCAGGAGGGGCACGGCCTCGCTTGCCGCCGCCAGGCGCCCATGGTCGGGACCCGTCAGGTTCTCGGGCGCCGCCACGGGGTCGGCCTTGGCCTGGTTGAACCAGGCGCGGCGGTAGGGGCCATACACCTTGTAGGGCTCCCCCGAGCCGGTCACCACCTGCTCCGGTGGCACCAGCAGTTGGTCCCAGCAGCGTTGCACCGCAACACCTCGCTGCAGCAAGGCCCGCTCGAGTTGCTCATCCCGCTGACGGGGACCGGGCTCCACGTCCTCGTTAAAGGCCAGGCCCACCACTTCCAACCGGGCTGCCAACCGAGGAACTTGCCGTAGGGGATCCCCCTGGAGCACCAGCAGTTGGCTGCCGGCGCGCCGCCAGGCCTGCTGCAACTCCGCCACGCTGGCGAGCAAGAACCAGAGCCGTGACGGTGCCGCCTCCGGCCCCTGCCAAAGGCCGGGCTCCAACACCACTAGGCCCGTGATGGCGGTGGTGCGCGCCGCCAACTGGGCCAGGCCCAGATTATCGGCCAGGCGCAAATCCCGACGGTGCCAGAACAGCCAGGGGGCGTTCATGGCCGGGATTCCCTCGCCAGAAAGGCCCGGGCCTGGAACCAGGCGGTGACGGTCTTGGCATCAAGGGATTCCTCCCCACTGGTCAAGCGTTCCTCCAACTGGGCCGGTGTCAGGGTGACCACCTGCAGGTCTTCATCGGTGTCATGTCCCGGTGGCTCCGGCAAGGGTGTGAGCTGCCGCGCCAGAAAGAGGTGGATCACTTCATCTGAGTAGCCCGGGCAAGGCAGCAGATGCCCCAAGCTGTCCCAGCGGGCAGCGGCAAAGCCCGTCTCCTCTCCCAGCTCCCGCTGAATGGAGGCCAGGGGCTGCTCCCCCGCCTCCAGGGTGCCGGCGGGAAACTCCAGAAGGCGCCGCGCCACAGCAAAGCGGTACTGACGCAAGACGACCACCCGGCCATCCTCCAGAACGGGCACCGCCAAGCAGGCCCCGGGGTGGCGGATGCAGCCGTACACCCCTTCGGCGCCAATGGGCAGCCGCCAGCGGGCCAACTCAAAGGACACCTTGCGCACCTGTAACGTGGCCAGGGTGTCCAGCAACCGGGCGGGCTCAGAGGGGGAAGGGGCCATGGGTGGGTCCAGGATCACGACTGCCCGTGTACGCCGCTGTCACGGGATCCGGCGTGTAGAGCAAACTGTATTAGAGCAGTTGGGGGTAAGGAGGCCCACAGTTGCGCAGGAGATCCTGGCAACTGCAGGGTGCGTGGGGAGCCACCAACTGGGGATCCAGCGCCACCAGCGGCGCCAGCACAAAGCTGCGCTGCTGCCAGCGGGGATGGGGGAGCACCAGTTCCGGCGTGGCGCAGCGCCGCTGGCCAAACCAGAGTAGATCCAGATCCAGGACACGGGGTCCCCAGCGGGGTCCCGGCCGTCGGCCCGCCTGCCGCTCCAGGGCCTGCAGGCGCTGTAGCAACCCCATGGGAGACCCGGAACAGTGCAGTAGCGCCACGCCGTTGATGTAATCCGTCTGGTTGGGAGGACCCCCCACCGCTGCAGAACGAAACCAGGGGGAGCAGCGCAGTACCCCCCCTTCCGCCATGGATTTGAGAGCTGACACAGCCCAGGCCAAGGTGGCCAGGGAATTTCCCAGATTGCTGCCCAGGGCAACAGCAACGGGTTCAGGGCAAGGTGTCACGCCGGCAGGGATGCCTCGGCGTCACCATAGCCAGCCTGTGGATGCAGGGAAGGCTGAGCGCTTCTCGTCGACAACGGCCCATCGGGCGCGCTCTGGCGGTGGGGTCGATTCCGCCAGAG
>NZ_FITM01000099.1 GCF_900047545.1 Candidatus Synechococcus spongiarum | reverse complement strand
GATCAGGGCAAGATTGACAGTCAAAAAAAGGCAGCCTCCCGGCTGCCTCGACGCACTTTCCACAGCCCAATGCAACCGCTCCCCCATGCTGGCTGTGGTTGCCGTTCATACGGAAACAAAACTTTTTGTGGGTGCAGCGAAGGACACGGGCGCCTGTCGCTGTTCCACATTCGGCTGGCTCTGGGTGATCCACAGGGCGGCAACACCAACAGCCAGGCCAAAACCACAGACCTCCAAGGCCACACCGGGGCTCAGCCAACGGGCCGTGGCCTGACGAGGGGCCTGATAAAGAAACCGGACCCGCTTCCCTGCCCGCCTGGCCAAGCGGCAAGCCTTTCTGCGTTCAGCCCAACTCAGAAAAAAGTACTCCGATCCCGGCAGGCGCTTGTCCGCAAACAGCCGGTGCAACTTTTTTTCCAGCTCCCTTGCCCTGGGCAGGGTCACAACCTGGTGGATTCTATCGGGCTTGAGTTCATTCATGCGCCGCTGTATATCAGCAGTAATACCAATCTTGGTCAGTCTTTTTGTCTTAATGATGTAAAGAAATCCCATGGGTGCTGATGAGATATGGGAAGGAGGAGAAGTGCCCACCGCGGGACTCGAACCCGCACAACCAAAGTCACTGGTACCTAAAACCAGCGCGTCTACCAATTCCGCCAGGTGGGCGCGTTTGCTGACATCCACAACCTACACCCGCAACCTGAAGCGGAAAGCAGTGGGCTTGAGCAGTGCCCTCAGGCAAGTTTGCCAGAATCCATAATGCATTCGTGGATGACGATGGATCCGGGACACCTTGAACATAATCTTTGGGGGGTTGTCTCCCTTGCGATGCCAGAAGTGTGGCAGCAGGCGGTGAACCACTGGCTGGCTGCCGCCTTGGCCTTCTCCGGGCTGTCCCTTGGCCTGGGTTACGGGGTTCTGGTTCTGGCCCTGCCCCTGCTGCTGCTGCCCACCGCCTTCCCGGAACTCTCCCGTCCCCGTGATGCGCTGTGGTCTCTGCTGCTGGCGACCCTGGCGCCCTTACTGCTGCTGAACCGCCTGCCTGTCTTCAGTGGAGCGGGTTTCGGCGAGTTGATCGCCACGGTGCTGATGGGGCGTCTCGCCGCCGAGGTGGGGCAAGGGCGCTGGGAGTCCCTCACCCCGGACCAGAGGTTGGCGCTGCGCCACCTGCCTCGCTGGCGCCGTGCCGGGACTGATGTGGTCGCTGCTGTTGTGCAGGCAGCGAAGGACACCTGGAGTGGGACTGTACAGGCAGGGAAAGCTGTCTGGAATGCAGTGTCCGGCCAGCTTGCAATGGGGGCAAGCCCAGGTCCGGCGGCTGAGAACGCCCCTGATGCTGAACTATCTCAGCCTGTTGATGGTGGTCAGGGGACTGAGGGCGCCGAAGTCAACTTGAAGGATGTGGCTACTGGTGAAAGCAGGGAAACTACGCCGGAGGAAGGGCAGCGCGCCGGGACTGGTTTGGTCGCCACTGTTGTACAGGCAGCGAGGGACACCTGGCGTGCGGTGTCAGGCCAAAAAAGCCCTGTTGAGCAGCGCCGTCAGGGGCAATCTGCCCAAAAAACCGCTCGCAAGGAGTGGGTCCGTCCCGACCCGTGGGATGGGGCCCAGGGTAGCCAGGAGGGGGAGACCGGCCCTGAGATCTCGGATATGGCACCGGCAACGGGGGCAAGCCCGGGTCCAGCGGCTGACAATGCCCCTGATGCTGAACCATCTCAACCTGTTGATGGCGGCGATGGTGATCAGGGGACTGGGGATGCTGAAGTCAACGTGGAGGACCTGGCCAGTGGTGGAAGCGGGGAAGCCACACCGGAGCAGGGGCATCCAGACAAACCGACTGCGGATGAGCTGGTGACAACTTCACTGGAGGACACCGCCCCTGAGGAGCACAGCGCTCCTGAGCCTGGGGAAGGCGCCCAGCCCGTTCAACCGCTTGAGGGTGGGGACGGTGATCCTGTCCATGTCAAGGGCACCGACGCAGTACCAGGGCATGTGGCGCCAGAGGCCATTGAGCGCCCTGTCGAGCCTCCGGAACCAGAAGCGCAACCATCTGGGGGTGGTGGTGCCGATGTTGCTGGCCCTGAGCC
>NZ_FITM01000031.1 GCF_900047545.1 Candidatus Synechococcus spongiarum | reverse complement strand
CTCACCTCCCTCTGGTGACCACAGCGCCTGGTCAGCAGCCTACGGACCTTGTTGCTGTCGTCCCCCTTCTCACCTGTCAAAACCTGGTGGGAGGACGGCTACTTACGAGCATCTGCAACATGCATGTCGAGCGGTTTTTGGTAGGCCAACTTCTGTGAACCCCATCAGGCCAGCGCCAGCCATGTGGTAACGGCATCCGCCCAGCCCACGGCATGGGGTGCGGAGGCCAGTTGGTAATCCCCTGCGGCGATGGCGGGCCGCAGGCGGGGATGGGGGCCGTCGGCGCCGGGAATCACGATTGCTTGATCCGCGCCATCCAGGAGCGCCTGGTCATTGGGAGAGTCCCCCAGGGCCAGCACTGTGCGCCGTTGGGGATCAGCACGGCGCAGGGCCTCCAGAGCCAGGCCCTTGTCGCTGCCGGGGGCAATCAGGTGGGCAAAGCGGTTCCCCTGCAACACCTTGAGGCCCCGGGCCGCAGCCAAGGCCTCCACCGCTTCAATGGCCTGACCTTCTGCCAGCACAAAGGGCACGCTCCAGTGGCGCCGGGCCGCCAGGGCCGCCCCTTCCGGCGAGAGTCCGGTGTGGGCCGTGAGGTCCGCAAGGGACAGGTCCTCCAGAGCAAAAAATCGGGTGTCCAGTTCTGCGGCTAAGGTGTCCAGTAGGGGCCGCAGCCGTTGACTGGGCCAGCCCAGTGGCACCACGACGCCCCCACCAGGAGAAGGCTGATGGGGCATGTCCAGCAGCCAGCCCTCCGGGTGGGGGAAGTGGATGGCGCCGCCGTTTTCCACGATGTAGGGGCTGCTGAGGCCTGCGGCGGCCTGGAACTGCTCCACCTCCTCAGCTGTCTTGCTGGTGCAGGGAACCACGGGAACGCCCTGCTCCTCCAGGACCCGCAGGAGGGGCGCCGCAGCGGAAAAGTCGTAGGCGTGGTCCAGAAGGGTGCCGTCCAGGTCGGTCACCACCAGCCACTGGCTGGCCACGGCAGGGGATGAAGGGATATTCATGGGGGATCAGGCTGGCTGGAGCCAGAGCACCTCGTAGGGACTGAGCACCAGCCGCGAGCCGGCAAGGGTGCGTTGGCTGAGCCGGTCTCTCCAGCCTCTGTCGTGTTGGGCACTGAGCAGGGAAACCTGCAATTCCACCGCCTCTTCACGGAAACTTTGCACCACCCATACGGCGCCGGGATCATCCCTGTGACCCCGCTGCAGAACGACCATATCGTTGCGCTCAGGGCTCAGCAGGGTCATGGGAGCCTCTGGGTGAAACCCGGGGACTTGGGCGCGAATGCCCAGGGCATGGGCCATGAGGACACGAATGATGGCAGCGGGACTGTCGCTGTTCTCCAGGTGCTGGCGCAACGCTTGCAGATCAATTTGTGGTCGGTTCAGGTCACGGCGACAGCCGGTCTTCCGGTACGTGGGATGGTCGTTGCCGGCGGCCAGGAGGGTGGGCAAGTAGAAGGCCGGGACGCCGGGCAGGGACATGACCAGCAACTGGCTGGCCAGGAAACGCTCCAACTGCAGGCGTCCCGGGGTGGTTGCGGGACCCGCCATGGCGCTCCACCAGGCAATGTTCAACTCATAGGGACTCAAACTCCCATCCGCCTCGGTGCGGTGACTCACCAGCCCACCCCGCTCCTCACAGCGCATCAGCAGGTTGTGGAGCCGCTCAGGGCTGATGAGACCCTCGGCAGGCCGCAGACCCACGCCATCGTGGGAGGCTGTGAAGTTCAGCATGGTGCTGCCGTGGGGCAACTGGGGCCAACCGGCCAACCAGCGGTTGATCAGGTCGCAGTTGTTGGAGAGCAGGGCCTCCAGCAGCAGGGGTGGCAGGGGAAAGTTGTAGGCAACATGGGCCTGGTCGCCACTGCGCAGGTAGGACAGGTTTTCCTTTTCCGGAACGTTGGTTTCCGTGAGCAGGACGCCGTTGCAGGTGTAGTGCTCCAGGAGGAGGCGAAGGGCCTGCACCAGGATCCGGGTTTTGGGACGGTGCAGGCAGGTGGTGTAGGGGTCTTTCCAAAGAAAGCCAATGGCGTCCAGGCGAACCCAGGTGACACCGTGATCCACGTAGGTGTGCATCAACCGGGCAAAGGCCTCCAGCACCTCCAGCCGTCTCCAGTCCAGGTCCACTTGGTCCGGTCCGAAGGTGGTCCACACCGGCCGCAGCCCCTGATGGGTGTCCATCAGGGTGAACAGCACCGAACTACGGGGACGGACCACGTGGTCCCAACCCTGCAAGTCTCTGGGCGCCATCACCATGAACGATCCAGGCGCCTGGCCATGGCGAAACTGCTGCACCCAGGGATGGGAGGCGGAGACATGGTTGACCACTAGGTCCGCCATGAGTTGGCGACCATGGGCCAATGCCTGCAGATGGCGCCAGTCCCCGAAATGGGGCTCCAATTCCGTGTGGTCACAGACGGCAAACCCCCGATCACTGGAGGATCGCAAAAACGGCAACACGTGGAGAACAGGCAGGCCGACGGCGCCGTAGTCCTGGGACAGGAAGCGATTCAGCACCGCCAGCGTGGGTTCGTCAGGGGCGGTGACGGTATCCGCGTAGGTGATGAGAATGGCGGTGGCCTGGTCCCAGCGCTGGCAGATTGTGGATCTGCCAGGGGGCAACGCCCGGGACAGCAACTTGCTCAAGCGGTCATGCAGGTCCGGTTGGGCATAGACGTGTTGCAGCAAACGGCTCAGCTTGTGGCTGGCGGCGGCTGCGTCCTGTTTACCTGCAGCCTTGATCTCTGGCACAATCCCTGGTTGCAAGTGTTGATGACGGTAGATTGCTGCCAACGCTGCCAAGGCGCTGGCCCATTCACAAGGGTTTCGATGGATTTTCTTCAGGACGCCATTAGCACGGTTCACGATCACCGCAATATTGACGCCAGTCAGGAGCAACGCTTCAACGAGCGGTTGGCCCAGCGTCGGGCCTGTGTGCTCATTCCTTGCCTCTTTGACGAGTTGCGTCGTCCTGCCCTGGCCTTGACCCGGGACGTGTTGGCCCGTTTTTCCAACCTGAGCCACCTGGTCATCGCCCTGGCTGCAGATCACCAGGACGAGGTGGAGCAAACGAAGGCCTTTTTCCAGGAGATGCCCTGTCCGGTCCAGGTGCTGTGGACCAACGGGCCGGTGCTGCGGGACTTTATGGCCCACACCCATGATGCGGGCCTGGACGTGCTGGGGCCGGCGGGGAAGGGTTGGGCCGTGTGGGTGGGTCTGGCGGCCGCCACCCTGGAAGCTGAGCTCATTGCCCTGTTTGATGCGGACATTCGCACGTTCAATCCCTCCTATCCCGTGCGGATGCTGAGCCCGCTGCTGGAGCGCCAGTTCGGCGTGGCCTACGTGAAAGCCTTCTACAGCCGGCTCTCCCTGGAGGAGAACCGCATGCATGGCCGTGCCACCCGGCTGTTCGTGATGCCCATTCTGGACGCCCTGCAGCAGTTGGTTGGTCCCAAAACCCTGCTGAGCTACATGCACGCCTTCCGCTACCCCCTCTCAGGAGAGTTTTCCTTTACCGCCGATCTGGCCCTGAACCTGCGTGTCCCCTGTGACTGGGGGCTGGAGATGGGCCTCCTGGCGGAGGTGTACCGCAACCTCACCATCAGCCACATTGCCCAGGTGGATCTGGGGGTCTTTGACCACAAACACAAAGGCATCGGTACAGCGCGGATGGAGGGGCTGCAACGCATGTGTTCGGAAATTCTTGCCTGCCTCATGCGCGCCTTGATGGAGCACGAGTCCATTGCCTTGAGTCGGGAGGAGGCCGCTACCCTGGAAGTGCTCTACCAGCGGATTGCCAAGGATCGGGTGCGGCAACACCACCTGGACGCTGCCATCAACAACCTGCCCTATGATCGCCATGCGGAAGAGTCCATCGTCAACTGCTTTGCAAAACTGATTCGGCCCTGCTGGAGTGATTTCATGAATGCCCCGGCAGGGTTTCGTCTGCCCAGTTGGACCCGGGCCCTGGCGTTCAACCCCAACCTGCGCCAGGAAGTTGTGGCCGCCGCCACCAAAAGCACTGCCCCGATCCAGGTGACCTGAGGCCCCGTCTCCAGACCAGGAATTTCGTAACACAAGACACACAACCTGGCCAGTTGCTGTGGATTAATCGAAAAATCCTTGCCGATCCCGTGTGGAGCGCCACATGGAGTATTGTTATCACAATCGGTCTGCCGCCCTCGTGGTCCTGCGATCCGACCAGGAAGATTTCTACATGGAAAAGGTTGCGTTCCCCTTCGATATGGTTAGCTTTAACGCTCCTGCTGCGGCAAAAGTCTTTGTTTGGGGATATTGTAACGGCAGTGTGGAGGTAATTGATAGCTTTATTGTGGGTGAGTCCGATGATTGTTCATGATGTCGTGAATCTACACTGCATCCGATCAACGGAGGTTCTTGACCCATGGATCCGGGCGCTTTGCTGATCGCCCTGCACCAGCTGATTGGTGATGCGGTGGCTGCATCTCCTCTGCTGGGTTACGGGGCCATTTTTACGGCCATGGTCCTGGAAAATGTTTTCCCCCCCATCCCGTCGGAACTAATCATGCCCCTGGGTGGGTTTTATGTGCAGCAGGGGACACTGCAGTTGGTCCCTGTGGTGCTGGCGGGCTTGTTGGGCACTGTGGTGGGTGCTCTACCCTGGTATGGCCTGGGCCGACTGGTGAATGAGCAACGGCTTGAGGTCTGGCTGCAACGCCATGGACGCTGGCTGGGCATTTCCGTGGCCGAACTCAGGCGTACCCGCACCTGGTTTGCGCGGTACGGCAGTGCTGTGGTGTTTTGGGGGCGCCTAGTGCCGGGAATTCGCACCTTGATTTCTGTCCCCGCCGGTGTGGAGTTGATGCCTCTGCCCCCGTTTGTGCTGTGGACCACCATGGGCAGCTTCCTGTGGACCCTCCTGCTAACCGTGGCTGGCATGGCGCTGGGCACGGGGTATCAGCAGGTGGAGACATGGCTGGATCCCGTCTCCGCTGCCGCCAAGGTGGTCCTGGCGCTGATTCTGCTGGGCTTGGCTGCCTTTGTGGGGCTGCGGATGCTGCGTCGCTCCCACAGCCCCCACCTCTAGGGAACGAAGGCGAAGGCCTCAATGAAACCCTGGTGACCCCTTCAGAAGGGGGCCTCTTCTCCACCTGTGCTGCCTGTGCCGCCAGGTTCGGGCTCGGACCCCCCTGCGTCCATGGGGGCAGCGTTATCCCGTCGCGAACCCAGCAGTTCCAGCTGATCTACTCGGATCACGGGTTTGGAGCGTTCTTCACCGCTGTTGCGGTCTTTCCAGTGGTCCATCTTGAGGGAGCCGACAATGCCCAGGAGGGACCCTTTCTTGACGTAGTCCGCGGCGATTTGGGCTGTACGACCCCAAATTTCAAGGTTGAACCAGTCGGGCTCCTCGTCCCGACTGCGGCGATTGACCGCGAGGGTGAGATTGGCCACCATGGTGCCGGATTCAAAGTAGCGAACCTCAGGGTCACGACCGGCTCGGCCGACAAGGGTGATGGAGTTGACGCTCATGGCGTGGCGATTCCTGGTGAGTGAGTTGAAGGATGGTTCAGCCACTGGCTGGGCTGCCCCTTACAGGGTTCCCCCGCATCCCTCCATTCTTCCAGCCCGTCCCCTTGACTGCCCCGCCTGATTCGGCAAAAATCACATCGCTCGGAGAACGCTGTTCTGAAACCCCTATCATCTTCGTGACACAACCTTCCTCATGATTCGTCCCTTCAACCGCGCTCGCAACGTCGGGATTGACTTGGGCACTGCCAATACACTGATCTACATCGCCGGGAAGGGTACGGTGCTCTCAGAACCCTCTGTGGTGGCCATTGACCTCAACACAGGCAAGCTGATGGAAACAGGGAAGGAGGCCCATCGCATGTTGGGTCGCACCCCTGGCAATATTCGCACCATTCGACCGCTCCGGGATGGCGTGATTGCCGACTTTGACGCCACCGAGTTGATGATCAAAGACTTTATCGAGAAAGGCAACGAGGGGCGACGGTTGATGGCGCCCCGCCTTGTGGTGGGCATCCCCAGCGGCGTGACGGGAGTCGAGCGCCGGGCATTGCGGGACGCGGCCCTTGTGGGAGCGCGCGAGGTGTATCTCATTGACGAGCCCATGGCGGCAGCCATCGGTGCCGGGCTGCCCGTCACGGAGCCTGTGGGCACAATGATTGTGGACATTGGCGGTGGCACCACTGAAGTGGCTGTGATCAGCCTGTGTGGCGTTGTGATCTGTGAGTCCTTGCGGGTGGCGGGAGACGAGTTTGATGACGCCATTCGCCGATACATGAAGAAAGTCCACAGCCTTCTGGTCGGTGAGCGCACAGCGGAGGAGGCCAAAGTGTGCCTGGCCTCTGCTTTTCCCAATGACGAGCACGACGCCCTCAGCCTGGAGATCCGTGGTCTTCACCTGGCTTCGGGTCTGCCGCGCACGGTCACGGTTTCCTCCGGCGAGGTTCGGGAAGCCCTTGGGGAATCCTTGACCATGATTGTGGACCTGATCAAGAGGACGCTGGAGCGTGTGCCCCCTGAATTGGCTACTGATATTGCCGAGCGGGGTATCATGCTGGCAGGCGGCGGCTCCAGGCTGAAGGGCATCAGCGATCTCATTGCCCATGAGACGGATATTCCCGTACACCTGGCTGAGAACTCTCTTGAATGCGTGGTTATGGGCTGTGCCCGGGTTCTTGAAGACTACGGTCGATTGTCCAGGGTGCTGGAGACTCAAATCAGCAGTTGAGGATTTCCACCCACCAGTCGAGTTTGCTCTGAACCGGGACCCATGGTTCGCCTGCGCAAAGAGTTTCCGCAGAGCACACGGCGGGCCAAGAAGCAACGGAGTCGTCTGTTGGGGTTGGGGGCTGTTGTCTTGTCCCTGGCCATGGCCAGCCTCATGCGCCAAGTGGTTGGTGGGGCCTTGATGGAGGCTTATGCCGTCCTCAGTCGCCCCTTCTGGCCCGGTCCCAGCCAACTCCAGTGGGTACGGCAGGCGGAGGAGGTGGCCAATATGGAGCGTCTCATCCTGCTGGAGAAGGAAAACCAGCGCCTCAAGGAGTTGATCGGGTTGCCGTCCGTCCCACGGGGCAGCAGCTTGAAGGCGCCGGTCATTGCCCGCAGTCCGGCGGTGTGGTGGCAGCAACTCACCCTGGGCCGTGGCAGTCGCCATGGCATTCGCGTTGGCTATGCGGTGATGGCGCCAGGGGGCTTGATTGGCCGCATCACCGCCGTGACCACCAACACGGCCCAGGTCACCCTCATTACGGATCCCACCAGCCGCGTTGGCGTCCTGGTCGCCCGCACCAATCACCACGGCCTGCTCAGTGGCCTTGGTTCCGGCCGGCCGGTGCTGCGCTTCCTCACGGAAAATCCCCGCACCATCCCGGGAGACGTGGTGGTGACCTCATCCGCCAGCACCCTGGTGCCCGGTGGCATTCCCGTCGGGGTGGTGCAAAATGTTGATCGCAATCGGGCTCCCGCCCCTGAAGCTGTGATCCAACCCAGCGCCCCCATTGACGCCATTGCCTGGGCTGACGTGTTGCTGCAAGACCCCCCTGAGTTGGCCCAATGAGGCCCGCCATCGCCTGGTCCCCATCCGTGCTCATCGGTGCTGGCGCAACGGGTCTTGTGGTGCTGCTGCTGTCCCTGTCGTCCCCTGGCTGGCTCAGGCTTGCTGGAGTTGGTCCCAACTGGCTGGTCCTGTGGCTGTTGCCCTGGACCCTGTCCCAAGGGACCAGGGCCGGCCTCGTCGGCGCTTGCCTCCTGGGCCTTGCCCTGGAGGCCATGACCATCGGGTCGGCAACACCCCTCTACGGCCTGGCCTTGCTGGCCTGGTTCTGGGGACGCCGAACCGGGTACCGCCACGTCAGCCTCCCCAGCCCTGCCGCCCTGGCCATCCAGGCCAGCTTGGGTTCCCTCCTCGTCGACGTCACCTTGATGCTGCAATTACGCCTCCTGGCCGACCCCCGTGCCAGTCACCTCCAGCCTGGTTCAGGTATCCTCTCCAGTGACGTGGCGGCGGCGGGCTGGTTTGGTCGGGAGGTGACCAATGCCGGCTTGCATGGAACCATGGCTGCCGCCCTGGTGACGGGGTTCCTGGCACCCCTTGTGGACAGGCTACTACTGCGGCTGTGGTGCCCTCCGGACCGGAGTCATCATCATGGCTAAGGATTCCCCATCCCACCCTCGACCCTGGTTCCGGCACGGCCACGTCTGGCTCACCACGCTGCTGTTACCCTTACTTCTGGCCCTCCAATCCTGTGGCGCCCGTCCCCCGGCACGGCAACTGGAGGTGTGGACCCTTCAACTCTCACCCAAGTTTGACACCTATCTGAAGGGGCTGGTGGACCAGTGGGAAGCCCGGAATCCTGACGTTGATGTGCGCTGGACCGATATTCCCTGGGGAGCGGTGGAGCAGAAGCTGTTGGCAGCGGTATTTGCCCGCACCGCACCGGACGTGGTGAACCTGAACCCCAAATTCGCCGCCAAGCTTGCCAGCCGGGGGGGGCTGCTGAATCTGGATCAGCACGTGAGTCCGGAGGAGCGTGAACGGTACTTGGAGGGAGCCTGGCAGGCCAGCACAGGTCCCATGGGCACCTTCGGGATCCCCTGGTACATCACCAGCCGCGTTACTCTGGTGAATGGGGAGTTGTTGGCTGCCGCCGGCTACGGTCAACCACCGGCGCGGTGGCAAGATCTGCCCGCCTTTGCCAAGGCCGTCAAGGACGCCACGGGCCACCATGCCTTGTTTGTCTCTGTGGTGCCCGAAGACTCTGCAGAAATCCTGGAATCTTTTGTGCAAATGGGGGTGCAACTGCTGGACGGGCAGAAGCAGGCGGCGTTTAACACCCCTGCGGGTCGGCGTGCCTTCAGATTTTGGAC
This sequence comes from Candidatus Synechococcus spongiarum, assembly GCF_900047545.1. Taxonomy (GTDB): domain Bacteria; phylum Cyanobacteriota; class Cyanobacteriia; order PCC-6307; family Cyanobiaceae; genus Synechococcus_B; species Synechococcus_B spongiarum_C. The sequence goes on along the minus strand of NZ_FITM01000031.1, from coordinate 3,481 downwards.
AGATCTCTACCGCCGTGGTCTGCTGCCCAGGGAGGTGATGAGCCAAGGACATCGCCGCGCTATTGAGCTCTATCAATCCGGTGACGTGGCCCTTCTCTCCACCAGCGCCGCGGCACTCAATTCCATTCGCACCAATGCGCCCGCCGTGGCGGCCCGCACCAGAGTGGTGCCACCCCTGACCGGATCCGACGGCAGCGCCAACATGGCCGTCATGAACCTAGTGGTGCCTGAGCAATCCGATCAACCGGAAGAGGCGGTGGACTTTGCCCTGTTCCTCACCAATGCCGCCAACCAGTACAACTTCGCCAAAGCCTCCGGCACGCTCCCCTCTGCGGATGAGGCCATGGTTGCCCTCAAACAGGACGTGCGCCAGGCCCGGGAGGACCTCAAGCCAGGGGATGAGGCAGCGGCCCAGGCCTTGTCCGCCCAGGAGGTGAGTCTTCGCGCCCTGGAGCAAGCCCGGGTGCTGGTTCCGGCGGACCCGGAGGTCAAGCAACTGCAAGCTGTGATCTACAACCATCTGCAGCGGGCCATGCTGGGCCAACTCTCCCCTGAAGAGGCTGTGGAGGCCGCCGCCACTGCGTGGAATCGCCATGTCCAGCAATCTCCGTAGCCGTTGTAGGCCACCGTGGGCGGATTGGGGTCTGTAGGCTTCGTGAACAACTGCAACTTCTTTGTTGATGGAGTCGGAGCCTCAGCCCAACACGTCTCCAGTGGCTACAGGCGTGAACGGCTGCTTAGGGACCCAGCAGCAGCCACCCCCAGGGGATGGCCCATCGCCTGAGGAGATCCAGGGCGCAGCAGCCACCCCTCCCAAGCGCGTGCTGGTGGTGGATGACGAGCCTGCTGTGCGGCGCATCCTGGAGACCCGCCTGCGCATGGCTGGCTACACCGTGATCCTGGCTGGGGACGGGGAAGAGGCCCTCAGTCAATTTTACCGAGAGCAGCCCGACCTTGTGGTGTTGGACGTGATGTTGCCCAAGCTAGACGGCTTTGGCGTCTGCCGCCAACTGCGGGCTGAATCCAGCGTGCCCATCATCATTGTCTCGGCGCTGGACAACACCAGCGAGAAGGTGGCTGGACTGGAGTTGGGGGCGGACGACTACCTGTCCAAGCCTTTTGCGCCCCGTGAGTTGGAAATGCGCATTGCCGCCGTTCTTCGCCGCCAGGAGGTGGCTGCCGTGCCACAACCTTCCGTTCCACGGGAGTCGCGTCACCAGACCGGCATCATCCGTGCCGGCCACTTGGTGATTGACACCAACCGCCGTCAGGTGACCTGCAAGGGTGAGCGCTTGGGACTCACCTACACGGAGTTCAGCTTGTTGGAGCTTTTGTTCCGTGAACCGGGAACGGTGGTGCCCCGCGCCACCATCCTGGAAGAACTCTGGGGCTACCCGCCCCGCAAGGCCACCAACCTGCGGGTGGTGGATGTCTACGTGGCCCGACTGCGCAACAAGCTGGAGCCGGATCCCCGCAACCCCGAGCTGATCCTCACCGTACGGGGAACCGGCTATGTCTCCCAAGGGGTCACCAGTGTGTCCCCCACCAGCAGTTGAGGGCGGCCTGACCAGCAAGATGGCCAGGAGTGATCGGGTTGCATCCTTGTCCGAGCTACGCGCTACGCGCCTGCAAAAAGCCCACACCTTGCGCCAACTGGGCTACGGGCCCTATGCCCTGAGCTTTGTCCCCAGCCATCATCTCCAGGATCTCCAGCGGGACCATGGGGGCTTGCCCAAAGGCGAGGAGCGGGACGTTGCCGTTCAGGTGGCGGGCCGTGTGATGGCGCGGCGGGTGCTGGGCAAGCTGGCTTTCTTCCAGTTGCAAGACGAGACGGGCGCCATTCAACTCTTCCTTGAGAGGGCCACCCTGGCGGAAGGGATGCCGGAGGACCCGGAGGCCTTTGCCCACGTCACGGGTCTCGTGGACAGCGGGGACGTGCTGGGGACGTGGGGCACCCTGCGGCGCACGGACCGTGGCGAGTTGTCCGTGAAGGTGCGGCGCTGGACAGTGCTCAGCAAAGCCCTGCTCCCCCTGCCGGACAAATGGCGTGGCCTCACCGACGTGGAAAAGCGTTACCGCCAGCGCTATCTGGACTTGATCGTGACCCCTCGGACCCGTCAGACCTTACGCCGCCGTGCCCGATTGGTGGGCGCCATCCGCCGCTACCTGGACGAGAAGGACTTTCTGGAGATTGAGACACCGGTGCTCCAGGCCGAGGCGGGCGGCGCCGATGCCCGTCCCTTTCAAACCCACCACCACAGCCTGGACCTGCCCCTCTATCTGCGCATTGCCACGGAACTCCACTTGAAGCGGCTGATCGTGGGGGGCTTCGAGCGGGTCTACGAGCTGGGGCGCATTTTCCGCAACGAAGGCATCAGCACCCGCCATAACCCAGAATTCACCTCGGTGGAGATTTACCAGGCCTACAGCGACTATCGGGACATGCTGACGCTGACGGAAGACCTGATCAGCACCGTTACCCAAGAGGTGTGTGGCTCTACCGTCCTGGACTACCAGGGCCAAACCGTTGACCTGACACCCCCATGGCGTCAAGCCACGATGCACCAGTTGGTCCGGGAGGCCACAGGTCTTGACTTTGCCCGATTCTCCGGTGTCGCCGCGGCCGGCGCCGCCATGGCCGCGGCCGGTCTGGAGGTTCCCCCCATGGCCGACAGTCTGGGTCGCCTCCTTAATGAAGTCTTTGAACAAAAGGTGGAGCCCCGGTTGATCCAGCCCACCTTTGTGCTGGACTATCCCGTGGAGATCTCCCCCTTGGCCCGACCCCACCGGAGCACGCCAGGACTGGTGGAGCGTTTCGAGTTGTTCATCGCCGGCCGGGAGACCGCCAATTGTTTCAGTGAACTTATCGATCCCCTGGAGCAGCGCCGTCGGCTAGAAGCCCAGCAGGAGCGCCGTGTTGCCGGAGACCTGGAGGCCCAGGGGGTGGACGAGGACTTCCTCACGGCGCTGGAACACGGCATGCCCCCCACAGGGGGTCTGGGCATTGGCATTGACCGCCTGGCCATGGTGTTGACCGATTCCCCCAGCATCCGTGACGTTATTGCCTTCCCCTTGCTGCGTCCCACGGCGGCGGAGGGGTGACGCTTGAGATAATCTGACAATGGACATCGTGTCCCTCTTGAGCAAGCTGGAGGTTCTTCCACCATGAGCGGTGAACGGGTTGGTTTCCGGTTCCAACACGCTGATGCGGTGATTAAGCGCAATCCCCAGGGGCGGTCCCGACGGGGCTGGGTCATGGAGCCTGTGGAGCAGGCCACCAGCCGTGGCACCAAGATGCCCGCCTACAGGATTCGCTGGCGCGATAGTGAACGTCCCGAGGTGGTGCTGCAGCACATGCTGATTGCCGATCCCGACGACACGCCGCCCCCGGAAGGGGTCAGCCTTGATCCCAACGCCCCAACGCGCTAGGCTCAGGACCCATAAAATAGGAAGAGACGCCCTTTGGTGGGGGGAACCCCCC
>NZ_FITM01000012.1 GCF_900047545.1 Candidatus Synechococcus spongiarum | reverse complement strand
GGTACCGCCGAATCCATCCTGGCCAAGATCCAACGCCTTTGTAAAGCTATCTCCGGGACACTACACTAGTGCCCCCGGCGGTGCAGACGGCCCTGATTCTTCCCGTGCTGCCCCTGAGCTGGATCAGCAGTCTGGTACCCTTTGGCGTGGGGCGCATGTTGCTGTTGCTGCTGGTGTTTTTTGCGGTGGCCCACAACCCGCAACTCGCAAGCGCCCTATTTTCTCCGCTTCAATGCCCTGCAGGCCATCCTGGTGGATGTTATTCTGCTGGTGGCCGGCTACGGCTTGGCCATTTTGGGCTGCCGCCCCGGCATCACGGAAGGTCTTGCCTGTGATACCTTTGGCAATACCCTGTTTCTTGGCAGCCTGTTGCTGGTGCTCTTCGCCGTTGTGGAGTGCAGCCGCGCCCGGGAGCCCGAACTGCCCACCCTGGCGGATGCCGTGCGGCTCCAGCTTCTCTAAAGTCCACCCGGCAGCGTAGATTGCTCCTTCCCGGTCCGCACCTTATCCACGTCCATGACCACCACCCCCACCACCGAAGTCCCCCCAAGCGCACCCCAGCAGGAACTGAGCTATTACGAGACCATGTACATCCTGCGGCCCAACATTGCCGAGGATGCCGTAGGCAGCCACGTGAACAAATACCGGGACTGCATCCTGGGCGCTGAAGGGCAGGTGATTGACACCCAGATGCGGGGCAAGCGGCGCCTGGCCTATTCCATTGACAAGCACACCGAGGGGATTTACGTGCAGTTGCACCACGCCGGCAGCGGTCAACAGGTGGCGGTGCTGGAGCAGGCCATGGGGCTGAGTGACGACGTGATCCGCTACCTCACCATCAAGCTGAACTTTGCCCCCGTCCCCCGGGACTCCCGCAGTGACCAGGACAAGGCCACGGACGATGCCCCTGCCCAGCAGGCTCAGGGGTGACGGCTGGCCCAAACCCGGTTAGCCAGGCCCCAAACGTAGATGAAGCCTGCTGCGGCCCGATGGTCGAACTGATCCTCTCTGCCGTAAGTGGCCAGATCCATGGCATAGAGCCCGTGGCTGGCCTCCCGGCCGATCACGGTGCAACTCCCCTTGTACAACCTAAGGCGAACCCGGCCGTTCACGTCCTTCTGGGTTGTGTCCAGGAAGCCGTCCAGAGCCTGTTTGAGGGGACCAAACCAGAGACCTTGATAGACAAGTTCCGCCCAGCGCTGCTCCAACTGGCGCTTGATGGCCATCACGTCCGCTGCCAGACAGACGGACTCCAACTCCTGGTGGGCCCGGATGAGCAGCAGCATGCCCGGGGTTTCATAGATCTCCCGTGACTTGATCCCCACCACCCGATCCTCGATCATGTCAATCCGCCCGTAGCCGTGGCTCCCGGCCAGGACGTTGGCCTGGCGGATCAAGGCCACCGGGTCCAGGGCCTGGCCATTGAGGGAGACAGGGTTGCCCTGGGCAAAGCCAATCTCCACCACCACGGCCTCGTCAGGGGCCGCCTCCGGTCCACGGGTGAGATCGTAGACATCTGCCGGGGGCTCCCGCCAGGGATCTTCCAGCGGACCCGCCTCAATACTGCGCCCCAATAGGTTGAGGTCAATGGAATAGGGGGAACTCTTGCTGACCGGGGCCGGAATGCCATGGCGCTCGCCGTAGGCAATGGTGTCCTCACGGCTCATACCCCACTCCCGCGCCGGAGTGAGAATGGCGAGATCCGGCGCCAGGGCGGCAATGGCCAGATCAAAGCGCACCTGGTCGTTGCCCTTGCCGGTGCAACCGTGGGCCACTCCGTCCGCCCCCAGGGTGCGGGCCACCTTCACCAGCCGGCGGGCAATCAAGGGGCGTGCCAGGGCCGTGGAGAGAGGATAACGCCCTTGATAAAGCCCGTTGGCGCGAATGGCCGGCAAGGCAAACTCCGTCACCAACGGCGCCACCAGATCCTCCACCAACGCCTGGCTGGCTCCGGCACGAAGGGCCTTTTGACGGATGGGTTCCAGCTCGTCCCCCTGGCCCAGATCCGCCGCAAAGGCAATCACCTCCTCCACACCCCACTCCTGCCGTAGGTAGGGGATGCACACACTGGTGTCCACTCCTCCGGAGTAGGCCAGCACCACGCGATGCGCCCGGACCATGGGTTCACTTCATCCTCAATACTTGATTCTGACGTGCTGCCAGCCACTGGTTGAAAATGGCCACCGCTGCCCCAATCCCGGGCCCCAAAACCAACACCACCAACACCGGCGCTGGCGGCGGGGTGAGCACGGTGGAGTGCCCCCAGGCATGAATCAGCAGAGACAGCACCCAGGTCAGGCCCCAGATGGACAGGGTGAGCTGTAACTTGAAGAACCAACCGGAGGCCATGGGAACGGCTGTGCTCCTGTAACTCCTGTTAGAATAGCTTTTTACGGTCCTTCCCCAGATGAGCGGCGACCCTGTTGACCGATTGGACAATCCCAACCCATCGCTCAGCTACTACCGACGTGACGACCCTGCGCCGGTGCTGCCTCTGCGGGAGGAGCCGGACCTGCTCAGTTGGCTGCAGGACACAGGGCGGCTTCTGCAGGAAGAGAAGTACCAGGGTCAGGACCTGAGCACCATGGAAGAGGAGGAGTTGTCCGTCCTCATGGGTGAACGGGAGACCTACAGCAAAGACGACGAGCAGGAGGACAGTTGGGAAGACTGAAGCCGGCACGTTGATGCCCAAGGCCTAGGCTGGTTGCAGTCTTCTGCCACGGCATGGGTGCAGGACACGGCCCGGCAATTGCCACCACACCACACAAGCTGCCGGGCTCGGGCGCCATGTGGGCAGCCCTCCTCATGGGCTTGGCGCTGCTGGCGGCGCTGCTGGTGGATCGCCACCTGGGCCAGCCCCAACTCAGCCCCCTCCTTCTCCTCAGCGGTCTGGTGAGCGGGGTGGTGTGTGGCCTGGGGATTCCCCTCCTGCGGTGTCTGCGCATGGGCCAGACCGTTCGTGTCGACTGCCCCCAAAGCCACCAGGGGAAAAGTGGTACCCCCACGATGGCCGGCTTGCTGTTGGTGCCCTGTGGCGTGGTGCTGGGGGGATGGGTGGATGCTGATGATGGTCGGCTACTGCTGCTGGCCACTACTGGCTTGGGCTTCATGGTCATCGGTGGGCTGGACGACTGGCAGAGCCTGCAGCGCAAGAAGAATCAAGGACTGAGGCCCTGCGCAAAACTGCTGCTCCAGGGGTTGGTGGCCATTGTCTTCCTGGCCAAGGCCACCCAGCAGGGCTGGCTGCCCACCCAGGTGTCGTTCCCCTTTGGCAGGGTGCTGGAGTTGGGTCCCCTGATCTGGCCCCTGGGCCTGTGGACGTTTCTGGCGGAAAGCAACGCCACCAACCTCAGCGACGGTCTGGATGGTCTGGCGGCAGGTTGTGGCGCCGTCATTCTCCTGGGCATGGCCATCCAACTGATGCTGCGGGGCAACAACGGTGATCCAGCCTTGGCAGGATTTGCGGCAGCCATGGCGGGGGCCTATCTGGGATTCCTGATACACAATCGCCGCCCAGCCAAGGCCTTCATGGGGGATACGGGCTCGTTGGCGCTGGGGGGAATTCTGGCGGGGCTGGCCCTGCTGAGCGACAGCCTTTGGGCGTTATTGGTCATGGGTGCGGTGCCCATGGCCGAATCCCTCTCCGTGGTGCTCCAGGTGGGCTGGTTCAAGTTGAGCCGCTGGTGGTGGGGGCAGCCCCGGCGGCTGCTGCGCATGGCGCCCATGCACCACCACTTTGAATTGAGCGGCTACAGCGAGGTGACCGTGGTGGTGGGGTTCTGGTTGGCCGCCGTGGCCTCTGTTGCCCTGGGCCTGCTGGTGCTGGCAGGCTAGGGGAGCGGATTCCGGTGCTCCCCATGCCCCACTTCACTTGGTGCGACAAAGGGCTTAGCGAAGATTGCCACAGCCTGGCCGCCATGGCGGCCCGTTTTGAGGAAGCCGCCGCCCTGATGCGACGGCTGGATCAGGATGGCTTTTGTCTGGAACGCCAGCGGGGCCAACAGCACATCACCCATACGGATTCCACCGTATTTGCAGCCTTCGGCTTTCTGGATGAGGCCGGTCCTGGTCGCCAGTTGGAGTTGGTGGCGTCCTGATGAATCACCACTCCGCCTCCCCTTAGGAATCAGCGGGACAGGAAGCGGTAGTGGTCCATGCCCTCCAGAATGCCCCAGGCCTGGGGGCGACGGGCGAAGAACACACTGCGCTGTTGGCGCAGTTCGTCCAGGGAGGGGTCGTGGTTGGCCAGCACCACCCCCAGGGGCAGCCCGCGCAGCACCTCCCCGTCCCCATGCTGGCTGGCGGCCACCAGGATGTGCTCCAGGAGAATGCCTTGTTGCAGGGCCACATGGCGGATGGCGTCGGGACGCCCTCCTGCGAAGGGCAGCAGGTCCAGAAACACGTGATCCACCAGCACCACCTGGGCCCGCAGACCCTGCTCACGGATGGCCTGGCGAATGGCGGCCACCAGGCTCAGATCTTCCCCGTTGAGCCAGTAGCTCAATTTATAGTCACCCTGCTGGGAGGGGGGCTGCAGGGTCAGACAGTCCTGGAACTCGGCCATGGCGTTCTCCAGGGCAGCCCGATCCCAGCCCTCGCGGATGTGGTCCCGCCAGGCCAGATCCTGATCCTGATCTGGGCCGTAGGACACGTCCGTGCCGTTGCGGCAGATCCACACATCTGCAGGGGGCAACTCCAGGGCCGCCAATTGCTCCTTGGCCTGCTGGGGTCCCACCCCGGTGAGAACCCCGAAGCTGGTCTGGGGGCGGGTGGCGTGCAGTCTGTTGTTGAGGGCCTGCAGGCTGTCCTGGTCCGCTTCAGCCAGGGCGCCGTCCAGGTCGCAGTACAACAGACGGCGCCCCAGGCGGGCCGTCATGCCAGGGGCTTTGGCCAGGGTCAGGGCGGATCGGGGCAGGCTGTAGTCCTTGACCAGGTCGGCGCCCTGGCTCAGGTAGCGCCGGGCGTGGGCGACCCAACTGTAGTGGTGCTGCACCGCCTCAAGGCCGTTTTGGGCAAAGGTTTGCCAGCGCTTGGGCTGGCCCAGCAGCCGCTCGATAGCGGTGCGCAACTGGTCGATGTTGGTCACGTCCGCCAGGAGGCCGTTGCGGCAGCGGCTCAAGATGTCCCGTGGCCCCCCATCATCCGTGGCCACCAACGGCAGGCCACTGGCCGCAGCTTCCAGAAGGGTGAGGCCGAAGGGTTCGGTGAGAGCAGGGTTGACAAAGACGCCACCCCGCTGGGCAGCCCAACGGTAGAGCCGGGGCACCTGGTCACTGCTCAACTGCTTGGGATAGGCCACTTGGCCGTAGAGATTGTGGTAGTCCACCAACTCCAGCACCTGTTGGAACACCTCCCGCTGCTCACGGTCGGCTTTGCGGATGTCCCGACGGGAGCCCATCAGCAGGATGAGATTGCCTTGCCGCCGCAACCGCTCCGAACTGCCGAAGGCGGCCACCAGTGCGGGGATGTTCTTGCGGCGATCCGCCCGGGAGAGAGCCAGAATCGGGGGCCGCTGGGGCTGGCGCAGAAATTGCCCCAGGAGGTCATCCAGTTCCGGGAATGAGGGATCGCTGTCCCGGGCCGGATGGAAGCGCTCCAGGTCCACACCCGGAGCAATGACCGTCGCCAATTCCGGGTGGAAGCGACCGTAGCGGGCGTATTGATCCGTGGCCTCCTGGCGGGTGCTGGTAACCACCAGGCAGCTTTGGGCCAGGGCCAACTCCTCGGCGTCGATGCGCAGGCTCATGGCATAGGTCTTCTCGATCTGGGCCCGGGTCTGGCCGGTGGCCAGGAGGCGGCGCAACTTCTCCCGCCCCAGGGAATGACCGGTGAACAGCAGGGGAATCTCCAGCCGGCGGCTCACCAGGGCGCCCACGTAGCCCGCATCGGCATAGTGGGCATGGATCCAGTGGGGTCGCCGACCACGACGGCAGATGTGGCGAACGAGTTCATCGGCCAGTTCATCCAGGTGGGGCCAGAGGAGTTCCTTGCGCAGGTAGCGTCTGGGTCCGAAGGGGAGGCGCACGATTTGAGCGCCCGGGCAAATGGTCTCCTCGCGGCGGCTGTAATCACTGGACACCCGACGGTCCTCAATGAGTCGGGTGACCACTTCCACCCGCTCCACGTCCTCCTGGCCCGCTAGGGCCTTGACCAACTCCAACACGTAGAGGGTTTGCCCGCCCGTGTCGGCGTCACGGCCCAACTCAAGGTTGCGCGCCCGAAACAAGCCGTGAAGGTGGAGGTGCAAAAGATACAAGGACCACCACCGTGAACTGTTCTTAATGATTACCACACAAAAGAATCCCTGGCGAACCCAGCGGAGCAGTTGCAGCAGACTGCAACACGTGTCAGGTGGGTGGCTGGGGCAAAGGCGCCGTGGCCAGGGGGTGCCGGGTTGGCACACCCACAGGACGGGGGTAGGGGGCAGGACAGGCCGTCTCCGGTGACAGGACCAGCACGTGACGCTGGCCGCGATTACCGGGCAGCAGACAACGCTCCCTGGTGCGGATCCCGCAACCCAGCTTCCGGGCGGCCTGTTGCAAGGCCTGGTGATCCGCTGCGCTCCAGCGCCCCCGGTACAGGAGGGCCACGCCACGGCGGTCCAGAAGCGGTGCCAGATATTCTGCCACCACCGGCGCCGCCGCCACCGCCCGCGCCACCGCCACGTCAAACCGGCCACGGTAGTGGGCATCCCGACCCAACACCTCCACCCGTGTACACACCACCTCCACCCGTGCCTTGAGGCCAAGTTCACCGGCCATGGCCTGCACCGCCACACACTTGTGCTGCAGGGAGTCCACCAGCACCCAGCGGCTTTCCGGCAAGGCAATGGCCAGCACCAATCCGGGAATGCCGCCGCCGGTGCCCACGTCCACCCCCCGCAGGGGACCGCCCAGAGGGGGGTCCAGGCGGGTGAGGGGCCACAGGGAATCCTGCACCTGGGCCACCCAATAGTCGTCCCCCTCCACCAGCCTGGTGAGGTTGCAGCGGCTGTTCCACCGGCGCAGTTGCTGCTGCAGGGCCGCCAGGGCCTGATGCTGGGCTGGAGACAGGGGAAAGCGGTTGACGTCCTCCCGTGCCCTGAGAGGGCGGGGATTCCTTCTCAGATTCGGCATGTTGCCTCCTCCTTCAGGCGGGTTCCTGCTTCGCAGGGGATGCCCGCCCAGCCTAAACCTGCTAGTCTTACTGCCCCTCCACAGGTGGTTTTACCTCTCCCGTAGCCCACGGGCGAGGACGCCTTGTGCCACAGCCGAGCAGTAGCACACCGCGTGCGCGGACGGGGCTTGGGTCCCCGGACAGCCTTGGTCATGGTCTTTGTCGTCTTCTGTCCTGACGGTGGCATCCTCCACCTCAGCGCAGCAGCAGACCCGTGAGGAGTAGATTCAGCTCACGCCCCTGGGGCCAGAGCAGATGGTGGCGAATGGTCCACGGCGCCGTCGCCAGGAGACGCACCATGGCCCCTGTCAAGCTGGTCAGGGGCAGGGTGTTGGTGAGGAAGCCACTCCAGAGGGGTTGAGGAAGCTGGAAGAAGGTGTGGAAGAAGGTTTGCAGGTCCTTGCTGCCGAGGCGCATCAACTTCTCCAGGCCGAAGCGGTAGATGCCGTGGCGGCGCACCAAATCGTCACTCCAGAGATGGCCCCAGGCGACACGACTCAAGGCGGCGCCATGGAGCCCCTGCCGCAGACCTTGGGCAATGGCGGCGGCCAGGCCGGGACCACGGCGCAGCAGGGAGCCCAGCATGTAGCCCGAGGCCGGGTGAACCATGGTGGCCGCCCCGCCAAAACCCAACACCCGCTGCCGGCGATCCGGCAGGGGCAGGTTCATGGGAAACAGACACTGCTCCACCTCCTGCACCTGCTCCACCACACAGCCTTGCCGCTCCAGGCGCTGCTCCAGGCGGTGTTTCAAGAGGGGGAAGGGAAGGGGGGGACAGGCCGCCAGGGAAGTTTCCTCCACGAAATAGCCGCCGTTGCCCAGATCCATGGCATAGAGGAAGGTGGGGGGCTCCTGCTGCTGCTCCGGGCTGAGGTGGTGGTTGCGGTAGTCCATCAGCACGAAGGAGCCGGGCCGGATGGGGGGTGTGGAGAAGCGCCCCACCACTCCGTAGGCCGCCTGCTGCGCCACGGCAGGGTAACGGGGACGTTGCACGAACGCCGGTTGGTGGCCTGTGGCATCCACCACCAGTTGTGGGCGGTAGCACTGCCCCGATGCCCCCTGCACCTCTGTGTGGTGGGGGTAATGGCGGATGGTCACCGCCCCGTCCCGGTGAACACGGACGCCGTGCTGGCTGCACAGCTGCCGCCAGTACCCTTGAAGACCGTCGTTATCAATCAGCCCGTAGTCCAGACCGTGCTCCAACTCCTCATCCAGGAACACGCTGGAGCAGCGCCGCCACCGGTGGGCCAACAGAAACCCCAGACCCAGCTCATCCAGCTCCTGGCCCCAGATGCCGTAGGTGTTGGACCATGGTCGCCACGGATCCTGGGTGGCAAGAAGAATGATCTCAAGCTGGTACTGGGCTAAGGCCGTGGCCATGGAGAGGGCTGCCGGCCCTGCCCCCACCACCAGCACGTCACAGAGGGCTGCCGCAGAGGGGAGGGATGCACCCATGGGTTACGGCCGCCAGGGCGCCACAGGGTGTTTCAGAAGGCATTGAGGTTGACGCCCATCTGCCGGGCATAGGCATCAAGACCCCTCTTCTGGATGGTGCGCAACGCCCTAGTGGAGATCCTCATGCGCACGTAGCGCCGTCCCTCCGGCCACCAGAGGCGCCGGTGCTGCAGATTCACCTGCTGGAGCTTTTTGGTGCGGATGTGGGAGTGGCTGACGGCCATGGCGTTGTTGGCGCGCTTGCCACTGAGCTGGCAGACCCGGGACATGGAACAAAACCTGAGGGCTGTAGCATAGACCACAGGAGAGCCCCTTCAGACGGCGAAGGAACTGCCGCAGCCGCAGGTCTGGGTGGCGTTGGGGTTGGTGAAATTGAAGCCGCCGCCAATGAGGGCCGTACTGAAATCCAACTGGAGCCCGTAGATGTAGAGCAGGCTCTTGGGATCGGACACCACTTGAAACCCCGCGCCGTCCGCCAGAGTGTAGGCATACACCTTGTCGTCCTCCCGCACGTCCTGGGGCTGGATGAAGTCCATGGTGTAGCTCATGCCGCTACAGCCGCCGGAGCGGACCCCCACCCGCAGGATGAAGTCGCTCCCCTGCTGCTGGCGCAGAAAGCCCAGTTGCTTCAAGGCCGCTGCCGTGATGAGGATGCCGCGGCCGTCATGGTCCCCCCTGTGCAGCGAGGTGGAGGGGGCTTCAGGGGTAGAGGCGGGAGCAGTTGATAGGGCCATGGTAGATGGGCTGGACTTGGGGAGCAGTCTAGGAAGCTGCGGGCAAGGGAACTTCAAACGGTTTGCAAGCCCAGCTGTTGCAGGGTGGATGGACGGTAGGGGATGAAGCCGGCCTTGCGGGCGCCGCAGATGGGGCACTCCCAGTCGTCGGGAATGTCCTCGAAGGGGGTGCCGGGGGCAATGCCGGAATCGGTGTCCCCTTTGGCCGGGTCGTAGATCATGGAGCAGACGCGGCAGATCCAGAGTCCGGGGACGGGGTCGTCCGCCTCGGCGGCATCGCCTTTGCCCTCCAGAGCAGCCAGGGCCACCCCATAGCGCTCGGCATGATGGTGTTCAATGGAGGTGAGGAAGCCGAAGTTGCTGGCGGCCTTTTTGAAGATGCCGGCGTGCTCCCGGGATTCGGCAATCTGCTCATCGAACTCCGCGGCAGCAGCGGCGTCACGGTCGGAGCGGGCCGCGGCAGCAAATTCCGGATACATGGTGGTGTACTCGTAAGTTTCCCCTTCAATGGCCAACTCCAGGCAACGGCTGAGGAGGGCTTGGCTGCGCTCAGGGGTCAAGGCCTGGGGATCCTCAACCACCAGCTCCGGATGGAGGAGCCGGAAATGGGCAAAGGCGTGCTCGGTTTCCTGGACGGCGGTGTCCCGGAAGAGCTTGGCCAGGTCCTGGTGGCCCAGGGTTTTGGCCACTTCGGCGAAGAAGAGGTATTTGCGGTTGGCCATACTTTCACCGCCAAAGGCGGCTTCAAGGTTGGCGTGGGTGCGGGGTAGGGAAAGGTCCATGGGGGGTGAGACGTTCACACCATCCATCTAACTCATACTCATAACGACTTCGAGTTAGATGGATGGCCAGTTTGCCGTCCGGCCACTGGCCTGGGGCGGGGGGGCGCTGGCGCGAGTCATGGGCGTTTGCGAGGAACCCTTGCCCTGGAGTGGCTTTACGTCAACCATGGTTATGCCCTTTGGCGTTCTGTTTTCCACCTTTGGCATGGGTGTTGCCCTGATGGGCATCCAGATTTGCCTGTCCGGCCAAGTGAGGGATCAGATTCACACCCTCTCCACAGGGATCCATGGAGACATCCAGGGTCTCCATGCCCGCATTGACAAGGTGAGTGACCAACTCAGGGAAGTGCGCAGAGACGCGACCTTTATCAAGGGTCATCTCTCCAGCACCGTGGCTTCGGGGCTGCCTGACAAGGTGGAACGACCTGAAGGCGTTATGACCTACTCCTCCTCAACAAGGTGTTTGCCTTGCGCAACGCTGGGAGATGCAGCAGCTTCGCAATGTGTGCTGTTTCGGATGTGTCTCGAGGTTGGTGGGAATTGAAGGGGACGTAATCTCTGGGTAACACAAACCACCCAAGTGGCGGCTGGAGCCACCAAGGAGATCACGCCATGA
>NZ_FITM01000022.1 GCF_900047545.1 Candidatus Synechococcus spongiarum | reverse complement strand
CTTTTCCGCCATCCACGTGAGCATGGTGGCCAGGACCCGCTGACTGGCGCCTCCGTCACTGCGACTGTCGGATCCAAAGCCTTTATCGATTTCATCGATCCACAGCACACAGGGGGCCATGGCCTCCGTGGTGCGAATCATCTCCCGGGTTCGGGCTTCGCTGGCGCCCACCAGACCGGCAAAGAGGCGCCCCACGTCCAGGCGCAGCAAGGGCATCCCCCAACTGTGGGCCACTGCTCGAGCCGTCAAGGATTTTCCGGTGCCCTGGGGCCCCAACAGCAGAACCCCTTTGGGATGGGGCAAACCATAGGCCTGTGCTGCTGGAGAAAATGCCAGCCGCCGTTGTTCCAGCCAGTGCTTGAGCTTGTCGTGCCCGCCGATGTCAGTGGTGCTGGCGGACGTGCTGCAGTACTCCAGCAGCGCTGTGCGGCCCACCGCCTGGCGCTTTTCCTCAAGAATGTCAACCTGGTCAGCCAGGCCCAAGGCGCCCCGCTGGGCCAGGGCGCGGGCGGCCACCTGGCGAACCCGCTCTTCAGGGAGGCCGGTGCAACAACGGCTCAGGGCGTCGCTCACCTCAAAGGGGAGGGGCTGGCCGGCGGCGTTGGCAATCCCTTCCAGAAGGGCGCGGATCTCGTCGCCACTGGGGAGGGGCAACTCCAGGACAGAAACTGCGGTTTCCAACTCCGGGGGAAGGCTGAGATGGGGAGCGCTGATGATCACGGTATGGGAGTGGCGCCGCAACTCCCTGGCCAGATTCCGCAGGCGCCGGTTCACCGCCGCATCCTCAAGGAAGCGATGAAAGTCCAGCAGGAGCAGGATGGCGCCCCGTCCCGCGGCCATGGTGGAGAGGCCGTCAAGAGCGGCCAAGGGATTGCGGTCCGCTGTGCCAACACGGTCACTGGGGGCGTCCAGGCCACCCATGAAATCCCAGCGCATCACCAAGCGATCCTGGAGCCTCCGCGCCGCGGCGCGCACCAGGGTCTCCAGGCGCTCTTCCTCTTGCGTGGGCACCCAGATGATGGGTGTGCGCGCCCGGATCAAAAGATCCAATTGCTCCAAAGGGCTGGTCTGGACGCCCATGGCTGGCACCCCTCTCCCCCTAGGTTTTTGATTTCTTCTGTCGCTGACCCTTGCGACGGCTGGTCTTGCCGGGCTTGGCCGCGGGTTTCTGCGGCGGCAGGGGCGGGGAGGCGTTCTGTGCCGTGCGCTCCTCCTTCAGGAGTCCACGAAATCCCTCCTTGCTGACCACAACAGCGTCTGCCGCCACCGCAAGGGTTGTGCCGGAGGTGGCATCAGCGGCCTGGTCAGCCAGTTGCTTCTCCAAGAGCACTTGCAGGTTTTCAGGCAGGGCTTCCCGGGTCATGAGGAAAGTTTGCAGTGCCTGGAGCACATTGGCCACCACCATGTACAGCAACACCCCCGCCGGCAGCGGGAAGAACAGGAACATGCCGGTCATCATGAAAGGCAGCACCCGGTTGGTGGTGTCCTGTTGGGGATTTTTAGGCATGCCCCAACCGGAGAGGATCTGAGAGACAAACAAGGTGGCCCCAAAGCCCACCACCAGGATGGCGATGTCCCAATTCACCTGGCCATCCACGTAAAAGCCCACATGGCCCAAGGCCTTGATGAACAAAAAGCCGGTTTGAGAGGCCACGCCGGGCACCGTGCCCTCCACCGTCGCACTGCCCAGACCCACTGCTGTGATCTCACCGGCTTCATCAACGCGGACCACGTCCGCACCCCGGGTCACCTGCCAACTGGGGGCAATGGCGGCGGCATGGTCCGTATGCTCCTGCACTGCCGCCAGGGATTCCCCGTCTCGGGTTTCCAGCTTGAGCGTGGCTATGTCCCCAACGGACAAGTGGTTGCCCTGGTCGAGGGTGGCCACCACCGGCACATGATCTGTTTCCGAGAGGAAAATTGAGTGGCTGGCGCTGGTGAAGGGCTTTGCCTCCTCCTGGACGATCTCCTCGGAGGACATCACCTTCACAGGGACCGTATAGGCAACATCGGCAAAAGGTGATCCCCGCAGGGTAGCGAAGAGGGCAAACAGGATGGGCATTTGCACCAGCAGGGGCAAGCAGCCCGCCAGGGGATTGCCAAACTCCTTCATGAGCTTGCCCAACTCCTCCTGTTGTCGCTTGGTGTCGTTGGCGTATCTGGCCCGAATGTCCTCCTGCCGTTGCTTCATCACGGGCTGGGCAATGCGCATCCGCCGGGCATTGCGAATGGAACCGGCACTGAGGGGGAAGAGGGCCAGACGGATCACCACCGTTAAGAAGACGATGGCCAAGCCGTAGTTGGGCACCAATCCGTAGAAGAAGTCCAGGATGGGCAGCAGGAGATTGTCGGAGATGTAGCCGATCACAGGTGTGAAGCAGTGGAGGGTGAGTGTCCAGCGGAGTCAGTGTGCCCCATGGAAGCAACTGGAGTCGCCGTCAATTGGAGAAACCGGCTTGGCCGGAGCGGCGGCTTGCGGCCTTGGGGCCTGGGCAGCGCTCTTCGACAAGATCGCGCCAGCGGCGGTAGTCGGGCAGAGACCGCATTTCCAGGGCGCCTCCCCCCTTGAGTATTAGCACCATGTCGCCATAGAGACCAAAGCCACGGGACACCGAACGCACCTCCCGGATCTGGCCAAAGCTGACGGTGGTTGCAGTTCGCCCCCAAAAGCCCCCCTTGACGGCAATGGTCCGGTCCGTGATGCGGAAACGGAGCCATAAGGCCCGCACAACGGCTCCCACCGCCAGGGGGATGCCCACCACGGTGAGGGCAGCCAGGAGGCCAAACACCAGATCCATGGGATGGGGGCCACCCTCGTACAACACCTCTTCCGTGGCGGCTGCCTTGGCGGGCCGTGAAGCAGGGGCGCTTGACGCTGTGGACTGGTCGGATGATTCTTCAGACATGGGCATGGGTTTTGGCGCGGATCAAGGCGGCAGAGCCCTGCTATTCATAGTCACAGCACAGGCCGGAGCGCCCCAGAAGCTGATTCCACTCTTGCAGCAATTTATCCTCACTGCGCTGGGCCGCGCCTGGTTTAAGGCTGAGCAGGAGCCAGTGGCCGCGCCGCAACCGGGGAACGTCCTTCATGAAGGCGTGATGAAGAAAGCGGCGCAGTCGATTGCGGATCACTGCCCGCTTGCTCACCTTCCTGCTCACCACCACGGCAAAGCGTAGATCCTGCTGGTCCACAGCAGCACCGTTGTGCCGCACGGCAGCCCGGATTCGGGGTCCCATGAGGCCGGGCTTGAGATGTCGAAGGTTCGGTACACCCACCCTCAGGGTCAAGTTGCTGGCATGGAAACGCGCCCTGGTTCTGTAGAGACGGTCAAAAACCCTGGTGCCGCTGAGGCGGTGGTCTCGAGGAAGCACCATGGCCGCCGATAACACAATATTGTTCAGACCGCCTGTTCAAACCGCAAGCCGGGCCCGGCCCCGTTTGCGCCGACTGCGGATGACGCGGCGGCCGGTGTGGGATCTCATGCGCACCCGAAACCCGCTGACGCGCTTGCGTTTACGGCTGGTTCCTTCAAGTGTCTGTCTAGTCATGGTGGCGCTGGTGTCGTGTGGTTAGTGTATGCCCTTGCCGTCTTCATGGGCCGTCTTCATTGTCGATCCGGCCGCAAGGACACGGCCCCGTGCAGATAGGGGTGCTCTGGAATCTGTCCCTCAGGCAACCAGCCATGGGCCAGGAGGCGGATGCAGCGACCCAGGTTGCCCTGTACATACATTTGCTGCGTGTCCAGCAGAGCAATTCCTTCCCAACCCGGCCGGCGTCGCGCCACGGAGGCTGGAAACAGGGCATCCAGATCCGCCGTCACCGTGAACACCACGGAAATCAGGTGACGGGGTTGGAGTTGATTGCGGGTGACCAGGGCATCAAGAAGTTCCGACACGGCCTGGTGAATGGCCAAGGCCGTGTTTTCGTTGACCGTGGTGGCGCCACGCCAGGCCACCAATTGGTCAGGGGGTAAAGGCGAGTCGGTCATGGACGGTGCAACCATAGGGGGCTGGAGCCATGGAGAAGCTCCAACTCCAGTTCTCGACTCAGGCGAGCCAGCAGGCTGGAACTGGGCAGGAGTCGCCGCCATCCCTTGGGACGATCCTCAAGCCTGACCAGGCACGCCTTATCGGGGTCCAGTCCCGACAGGGTGGCGGCCCGGCGCCGGGCCAGGTCTTCATCCCCCAGGTGATCCACCAGGCCCAACTCCTTCGCCTGGGCTCCGGTGAACACCCGCCCGTCCGCAAACGTTCTCACCGTGTCCGGGTCGAGACCACGGCCCTGGGCAACGGCTTCCACAAACTGATGATAGCTGGCGTCAATCAGATCCTGCAAAAGCTGGCGTTCGGCATCGCTGAGGGACCGATCCGGGGACAGGATGTCCTTGTAGGGGCCACTCTTCACGGTTTCAAAGCGTACCCCCAGGCGTTGCAAAAGCTCGGAAATGTTGCTGCCCCGCAGGATGACCCCGATACTGCCGGTGATGGTTCCGGGATTGGCCACCACCTCTTTGGCGGCAACCCCCACATAGACGCCGCCAGACGCGGAAATGTTGCCGTAGCTGGCCACCACTTGGCAGCCGTGCTGCTCTTGGAGACGCAGCACGGCCTGGTGAATTTCCTGGCTGTCCCCCACAGTGCCCCCAGGGCTATCGATGCGCAGCAACAGGGCGGGGAACTCGCACATCTCGACCCGCTTCAGCAACTTGAGAACAGCGGTGCGGGTGCTGGCCGTGATGGCGCCGCGGAGTTCAATGCGGGCGATCTGTCGCCGTTTGCGATAGCGCCAGGGCCGAAGCCAGGACATGGCAGAAGCCTTTAGATGGGGTGATCCTACGGTTTGATCCTCTTAACGGTCACTCCACCCCCCATGCCCCAACGTTGGATGCTCATGGTGCTGCCCTTTGCACTGTGGGGCAGTTCCATGGTGGCCATGAAGCTGGTGCTCGGCCACGTGGATCCCTGGACCGTGGCCTGTTTGCGCATCTTGCCTGCGGCCATGGCCATGGTGCTGGTGCTGCCCATGACGGGCGTCTCTCTGATGGTGGCCCGTGAGGATTGGGGCTGGCTGGCCCTGTTCTCCCTTGTGGACGTGAGCTGTGCCCAGGGCTTGCTCAGCGCCGGCCTGCAGACCACAGGTCCGGGACTTGGTTCCGTGTTGATTGATACCCAGCCCCTGCTGGTGGCCCTCCTGGCCCGCCAGGTGTTCGGTGAAGCCATCAATCCCGTTGGCTGGTTGGGTCTGTTAACAGGACTCGGGGGGGTGGCCTGCCTGGGGCTGCCCGAGCCCCTGTTACAGAACCTTTGGCTGCAAGGGCCAGCTTTGGGCGGCCTGTCCTGGAACAGGGGCGTGGCCCTGCTGCTGGGTTCCGCCATGGCCATGGCCTGTGGCGCCGTGCTCTGTCGCTTTGCGGCCCGCCAATCCCACGTGCTCAGCGTGACCGCCTGGCACCTGCTGCTGGGTGGTTTGCCCCTGCTGGGGATCAGTGGGTGGCAGGGCTCCGGGCTGCAAACCTTGCTGGCCCGGGACTGGTGGCTCATGGCCTACGCCAGTGGTGGCGGCACAGCCCTGGGTTATGGGCTGTTCTTCTGGTTCGTGACCCGGAGGGAACTGACGGGGTTCACGGCCCTCACCTTCCTGACGCCGGTGTTTGCCCTGGCCTGCGGCTGGCTGGTGCAGCATGAACACCTGGAGACAACCCAGTGGATCGGGGTTTTACTGGCCTTGGTGGCGGTCACCCTGATTACCCGCCGCCAACAGCTCTGGATACCCAAACCTTAAAGCCTTAAGATGGGCTGTCCGCCCCGGCCCCTGTGGACGCCCCGCCCTTTGATCTGCGTCTGCAAATCCTCAACGAGGGCTTCCGCACGGGTGGATTGCCCCTGCGCATTGAACGGCGCGGCCAGCGGTTGGGATTGCGAGGCCGCCTGCCACGGCGGGACGGTATGGGGTTTCAGGTGCAGCGCCTCAGCCTCGGCCTCAAGGCGGATGGCACGGGTCTGGAGGCGGCAGTACAGCAGTTGCACAAGATTTGCGGGGATCTGGCCGGTGGCCGCTTCTGCTGGAATCAGTGGCTCTCCCCCCGCCATCGCCCCCAACGGCCCCACGGACAACCAACGGGGAGCGCCGAGCTGCTCCATCAGGCCTTGCGGCGTTTCAAGGAGGCCTTTAACGCCGACCCCGTGCGCAGCCGCAATCCAGCCGGGCAACGCAGCACCTGGGCCACCGCCTATTGGCCCTATCTGCGGCGGCTGGCGCTGACACAGGAGCAGCATCAGCACCCCCTGGGTCGGGAGTTGCTCCTGCGCACCCTGGAGAGCTACCAACTGGCCAGCCGCAGCCGCCAGCAGTGTGGCACGGTGTTGGCGGCCCTGGCCCGCCAGGAGGGCATCCCCTTGCCTGAGGACTGGTCGGTGCTCTCGGGGGGCTACGGTCTGCACCGGGCCGGCCATCGCCAACTCCCCAGCGACCGGCAGATCATGGCGGCATGGCACAGGATTCCCAATCCAGCCTGGCGTTGGGTGTTGGGGATGATGGCCACCTATGGCCTGCGCAACCACGAGGTATTTTTCTGTGACTGCTCCGCCCTCCATGGGGGCGGCGCCCCTGTGGTGCGGGTCCTGGCCACCAGTAAAACCGGCGAACACCAGGTTTGGCCCTTCCTGCCGGAGTGGGTGGAGCGTTTTGCCCTGGCGGACGTGCGGCGACCACCCGTCACCACGGACCTGGAGCAGGTCACCCTGCAACAGGTGGGGCGGCGGGTGATGGAGCAGTTCCGCCGCTACGAGGTGGGCTTCAGCCCCTACGATCTGCGCCACGCCTGGGCTGTGCGCACCATTCACCTGGGCCTCCCCGACACCGTGGCCGCCCGCATGATGGGCCATTCCGTGGCCATCCATACCCGCACCTATCACCATTGGATCACCCACCGTGATCAACAACAGGCCGTGAACACTGCCCTGGCGCGCCGCCATGCCGTCGGCAGCCCATGATCCGCCGCCCCCTCCGCACCTTTGCCTATGGCCATCCCTGGTTCTACGACCTGGTGACCGGCATCAGCGCCCTGCCGGTGGGTGGTTCCCGGCGGTTGCGTCATCTCTGCGCACAACAGTTGGCGCCGCGACTGCCGCCGCAAGCGGCGGTTCTGGATCTCTGTTGTGGAGGCGGGGCCGCCAGTGCTGCTCTGCTGGAGCGTGGTTTCCGCGTCACGGGGCTGGACTGCTCCCGTCAGGCCCTGGAACGGGCGGCGCGTACCCATCCGGGCTTGCTGACAGTGCAGGGGTTGGCGGAAAAGCCGCCGTTGGCGCCGGGGCAGTTTGCAGGGGTGCAGATCAGCCTGGCGCTCCATGAGTTTCCCCGCCCCGCACGGCTGGAGTTGCTGGCGGCGGCATTGGGGCTGCTTCAGCCCGGCGGCTGGTTTGTGGCCCTGGACCTGCACCTCACCCATGGCCCGCTGGGTTGGCCCCAGCAATGGTTTGTCCGCTTGTTCGAGACGGACACCGCCGTGGATTTCCTCACCTCCAACCTGGCGGCAGACTTGACCATGGTGGGGTATGGCTCCGTGATTCGTGAAATCCTGGCCATGGGCTCCCTCCAGTTGGTGAGCGCCCGGAAACCCTTTCTCGCTCCAGCGCCATGACGCCATCTCCCCAGGTCCCGCAAGAGCAGGAGCACCCCTTGGATGCCGCCGCGGCGGATCTGGGTGCCGGTGGCGCCATGGCACCGGAGCAGGGCACTGCCGCCTACCGCCGCCGCATGGAACGGCGCCAGCAGGTGCAGTACCAACGGGTGCAGGCCCGCCAACTGGAGAAGGGGTTGCGGCTGGTGTTCACCGGCCAGGGGAAGGGGAAAACCACCGCAGGGCTGGGCTTGGTGCTGCGCACCCTGGGCCACGGGGAGCGGGTAGCGGTGGTGCAGTTCATCAAGGGGGCCTGGACACCGGGAGAAGCCAAGGCGCTGGCGGTGTTCGGGGAGCAATTGCGGTGGCATGCCCTGGGGGAAGGCTTCACCTGGAACACCCAGGATCGGCAGCGGGACCGGGAGATGGTGAACCGTGCCTGGCGGCAGGCCTGCGTCTATTTGCCCGATGCCGCCGTCAAGCTGGTGCTGCTGGACGAGATCAACGTGGCCTTGAAACTGGGCTACATCTCCCTGGAGGCGGTCCTGGCCGGCCTGGAGCAGCGCCCCCCTCTTACCCATGTGGCCCTGACGGGCCGCGGCGCACCCCCCGGACTGATTGCCGCCGCCGACCTGGTGACGGAGATGACCATGGTGCGCCATCCCTTTCGGGAGCAGGGGGTGAAGGCCCAGGCGGGGATTGAGTATTGAAGAAGCCCTGAGCGTCGTGATGAACACCCCAAGTCTCACTGTCCCCTGCCGTCGTTTTGGGCGAACCGGACTCAACGTGCCCGTGCTTTCCCTGGGGGGCATGCGCTTTCAGCAAAGCTGGAGCGACCTGGACTGGGGGCAGATCCCGGACGACAACCAGGCCAACCTGGAGGTGCTCCTGCGCCGCACCAGGGACCTGGGAATGCACCACGTTGAAACAGCACGCCACTACGGCAGTTCGGAGCGGCAACTGGGACGGGCGTTCACCGTTGCGCCGGATCCCCGGCGCATCGTGCAGACCAAGGTGCCGCCCCGGCAGGATGCCCGGCAGTTTGAGGCGGAGCTGGAAGAGAGCATGGCCCTGCTGGGCTGCCAGCGCGTTGATCTTCTGGCCATCCACGGCATCAACCTTCCCGAGCACCTGGAGCAGACGGTCCGTCCCGGAGGGTGCTTGCAGGTGGTGCGGCGTTGGCAGCGGCAGGGCCGCATCGGGCACGTGGGGTTCTCCACCCATGGCCCCACCGAGGTGATTGTGGCGGCCATTGAAACGGATGCTTTCGATTACGTGAACCTGCACTGGTACTACATTCGCCAGGACAACCAACCGGCCATCACCGCTGCGCAACGCCATGACATGGGGGTGTTCATCATCAGCCCCACGGACAAGGGTGGCCATCTGCACAGCCCTTCAGCCTGCCTGCTGGAGTTGTGTGCGCCCCTCCATCCCATCGTCTTCAACGATCTGTTCTGTCTGGCGCAACCTGGTGTTCACACCATCAGCGTCGGGGCTGCCCATCCGGGAGATCTGCAGTTGCACCTGCAGGCGGCGGCTCGGTTGGAGGATGCACCACAGTTGTTGCCGCCGATCCGCCAGCGGCTTGAACTGGAGCAACAGAAGCGCCTTGGCGCTGAGTGGATCCGCTCCTGGCGACAGGGGCTTCCCCCCTGGCAAGACACACCGGGACAATTGAACTTGGCGGCCCTGGTCTGGCTTTACAACCTGTGGGCAGGGTGGGATCTGGACAGCTATGTGGAAGCCCGCTATGGGCTCATGCGCAGCGATAACCACTGGTTCCCGGGCTGTAACGCCAACGGCCTGGACGAGAGCGTCAGCCCGAAATCCCTGCGCCAGGCCCTGCGGCGCTCCCCCTGGACAGAACGCATCCTCACCATCCTGCGCCAACTCAAGGCCCAGTTTGGACAGAGCAAGGGGCAACGGCTCAGTTCAGCTTGAGTAAAGAATCTCTGTTGGTCAGGCTTCAACACAGGTTTAATTGGTTTAGGAGACTAAAAAGATCCGACTGCCGGAGTGAACCATGAAAGTGCTTGTCCCTGAACAACCGTTCCAGGCTTCGTCCCCCTACTGGGAGCCTTGCCGACTCCCACAGCCGTGGCGTGGAGTGCGTCCAGTGATCAAACCCGAAGCAACCATCCTGTTGCGGATCGCAAGACGGGATCTTGTCGCTGCATCGTTTCTCCATGAGCCCCATGCGTCGGAGGCAAGCTGGGGATTATTGATTCATCAAGTCCTTGAGAAATCCCTGAAGGCCTGGCTTGTCAGCCTGGGCGTGCCGGTCCCGTCGGTTTATGATTTACAGACTTTGATTGATCTTTTGTATCAACATAATGTGGATATAAGTGAACTTGACCAGTTTATCGTCTTTAACCAATTTGCAGCGCAATGCCGTCATGAAAGTGATCCGGACCCCCTACATCTCAACCGACGCTTTTGGGAAATGCGGGCGGAAGAGCTTGTGAACTATCTTTCCACCGTGCCGTAGCGCCAATGTGCCATACTGGCTGTAGCGGCACCGGCACCTGTGACTCCGGGCTTTTGGCGGAAGAAACCCTGGTGGTGTCAGCCATGGAGCATTCTGCTCACTGGTGTTGGCGCCCTGGTGGGAGGCTGGTGGATCACGCAGCGTTGGTGGGTTGTGGCGGGGTTGGCTTGTCCCGTTGTGGCTTGGTGGTGGCTGTTCCTGGTGCTGGCCCCCCGGTTTGACGAGCAGGGAAGCGGGCTGGAGGAGCAGTGGGCGGAAGGGCGTGACCTCTCTTCTTAACAGCAATGGTCGCTGGGTGTCTTTCCCTTGCGCCTGTGCTGATTTCACCGCAAGACCATCCTCAAAAACAGACCCCAAAACTCGGTGGTTGGCTGTTCTTGTGGCGGCCACGCCCATGGCTGGGCAGAGGCCTGGGGCAACCACCGGC
>NZ_FITM01000113.1 GCF_900047545.1 Candidatus Synechococcus spongiarum | reverse complement strand
CGGGGACTAAAACGGCAGCCACCGGCAGCAAGACGAGCCGGGCCACCCGGTCGCGGCGTGCCGCCAACCCGTCGCCCCCATGATCAACCGCCAATCCCCTGTGGGTCTTGGGCCTGTTGTCTGGCTGCTGGGGTTGTTGTGCATCGGCTGCTCCGGCACGCCCTTGGGAGACCAATTGACGGAGCGCCTGTCCGAGCCCGATGATCCGGTGGAGGAGACGGCCGTTCCCACTGGGGCGGCAGTCAACACCCCCACAGGGGAACAATTGACAGAGCAGCCATCCGAGCCGGGTGATCCCGTGGAAGACTCCTCCCCCGCCAATCCGACAGCCACGAATCCGGCAGCCGCCACAAGCCAGGCCCCGGCGTTGGTGACCACCACCCCTCCCCTGAATCCAACCCCCTACCGTCTGCTCCTACGCCTGCCTGCAGCGGATCCGGCTGCCCCGGCTGAGGCCGTGACCCAGGCACTGCGGGCGGCGGGCATCCTGTTCGAGGTGGAAACCATCGAGCGGCTGCCCAACGAGCCCACGCCCCTGGCCCCGTCCCCATGACCTCGTCGCCCCCGTCGCTCCGGAGTCTGCGGTCCGAGGCACGCCGCATCACCGATACCGCCTATCTGGCGGCAGCCACGGGCCTGCTGTTTATCGCCCTCTACTACCTCCCTGTGGGCGGACCCCTCCTTCGCCTGGCCCTGCCCTTGCCTCTGGCCCTGCTCCAACTGCGCCATGGCCGCCGCAGCGGCTTGATGGGGGCCGCTGTGGCTGTTCTGCTGCTCAGTGTGCTCATGGGCCCCATCCGTGGCCCCCTGGTGTTGTTCCCCTACGGCTGCCTGGGAATCTGGCTGGGATGGTGCTGGAACCGGGGATTGGGCTGGGGCGTGAGCTGGAGCGTGGGGTCCCTGGTGGGCAGCCTCGGCTTTGTGGTGCGGATCGCGGTGCTCTCCCTGTTGCTGGGGAACAATCTTTGGGTGGTGATCACCAACGCCGCGGTCCAGATGCTGGACTGGCTCCTGACCCCCCTGGAGACCGTTCTGGGGCTTGCGCTGGCCCCCACCGTCCCCCAGGTGCAAGCCATGGCCGTGGTGTTGATCCTGCTGCAGAACACCGTCTATACCCTCACCCTCCACATCGTGTCCTATTGGATCTTCCCCCGCCTGCACAGTGCCGTCAGCGATCCCCCTGATCTTTTGCGTCCCCTGGTAGCCCTTGATCCGTTATGACGTCTCGCGCCCAGGCTGTTCTTCGGGACGTTTTTGGCCACCAGGCCTTCCGCCCCGGCCAGGCGGCAGTCATTGAGGCCATCCTGGACAACCGCCATGTGCTGGCGGTGATGCCCACAGGCGCTGGTAAATCCCTGTGTTTTCAAGTGCCGGCCCTGGTGCGGGGCGGGCTGACGGTGGTGGTCTCTCCCCTGGTGGCCCTGATGCAGGACCAAGTGGCGGCCCTGCGTCTCTGTGGCGTGGCGGCGGACAGCATCAACTCCGGCAAGAGGCGGGCAGAGAACGTGGCCACGTGGCGGCGCGTGGTGGCCGGTGAGATCCGGCTGCTCTACATGGCACCGGAACGGCTCATGACGGAACCCATGCTGGCCGCCCTCGCCAAATTGCCCCTCACCCTGCTGGCCATTGACGAGGCCCACTGCATTTCCCAGTGGGGTCATGGCTTTCGGCCGGAGTATGCCGATCTCTGCCGCCTCCACGACGTCTTCCCCCAGGCGCCCATCCTGGCCCTGACTGCCACTGCCGACGCCGTGACCCGGGACGACATTGCCCGGCAGTTGCTGCGGGGGCGGATAGAGCGGGTGGTGCAGGGGTTTGACCGACCCAACATCCACCTCTCCGTGCAGATGAAGCGGAACTGGAAACGGCAACTGCTGGACATCCTGGCCCGCCACCAGAACGAAAGTGGCATTGTGTACTGCCTCTCCCGCAAGAAAACAGAGGCGGTGGCTGCGCTGCTACAGGAGGAGGGCTTCCGCGCCCTCCCCTATCACGCCGCCATGGATCAAACGGCACGCGAGGCTCATCAAAACACCTTCATCACGGAGCAAGCAGTGATCATGGTGGCCACCATCGCCTTCGGCATGGGTATCGACAAGGCTGACGTGCGCTTTGTAGTGCATACGGATCTGCCCGGCACCATGGAGGCCTACTACCAGGAGATTGGCCGGGCCGGGCGGGACAGCGGCGCCGCGGAGGCCCACATGCTCTACGGCCTGGGGGATTTGCGCATGAGGCGTCAGTTCATTGAAGACCAGGCCTCCAGCCCGGAGCGCAAACGCCAGGAACACAAACGGCTGGATGCCCTGCTGGGCTACTGCGAGTCCCCGTCCTGCCGCCGGATTCCGTTGCTGGCGTATTTCGGGGAGGAAAGCGAACCTTGCGGCAACTGCGACATTTGCCACCATCCGGCTCCTTGCCTGGATGGCACGGACGCAGCCCGTCAGGTGTTGGAAGCTGTCCATCAATCCGGGCAACGCTATGGGGCGGCCCACGTGATTGATATTGTCTATGGCTCCCTGACGGAGAAAGTGCGCCGGGCCGGTCACGAGCGCCTGGAGAGCTTCGGGACAGGGAAAGGGCGGGGCAAAAACCAGTGGCGTTCCCTCATTCGCCAGATGGTGGCCACTGGCCTGCTCAGGCTAGATATTGGCGGCTACGGCAGCCTGATGATCACCCCCAAGGGCCGTGGGCTGCAGGGGGGCGAGGAAACGTTCTTTTACCGGGAGGACGTTGTGGCTCCATCCCCCCCATTCCCTGAGCCGTCCAGCAACGGCCGCAAGACCAAAGCCAGTCAAACTGTCCCGGCAGAGGAACCTCTCAGTGACGAGCAGGGGGATCTGCTTGCCAGCTTGAAGGCCTTACGGCTGCACCTGGCCAAGCAGCGCGGCGTGCCAGCCTACATTATCTTTCCCGACCGCACTCTCCTTGACATGGCCCGCCGCTGTCCGCGCACGAAGGAGGAGTTTGCCCAGGTGAACGGCGTCGGGACCGTAAAATTAAGGGATTTCGCTGAACCGTTCCTGGCTGCCATTGCGGCAAAAGTGCCTCCTTCTTCCAACCCTCAGCTGTGATCGCCATGCGACGCCTTGTGTCGTCCATTTTTGATGACCGCCATTTCCTTGATCTCCTGGGCCGCTTTGAACGGATGCTGGCCCGTGTCCTGGCCGTGGCGTTGGGTGTGGTCATTGTGGTGGCCACGATTCACCTGCTGGTCCACATGGCCCAGGCCGTCTATCGCACGGATGCCAACCTGATGGGGGACGGACTTGTTCCCCTGCTGGGTGAACTGCTCACCCTCCTAATTGCCATTGAGGTACTGGAAAACATTACCGCCTATCTGCGGCAGCACACCATCCAGTTGGAACTGGTTCTGGCCACGGCCCTGACCGCCCTGGCCCGTAAGGTCATTGTCTTTGATAAGTCCGATATTGAGGATCCCGCGCTCCTGATTGTGGCGCTGGGCGGTGCCATTGTCTTCCTCTCGGCAGGGTACTGGATGGTGCGCAAGGCCCATAACCAGACCACCAAGGCCCGCGGTGGTCCCAACGATCACCACCAGAGTGGAGCAGGGGGCTCCGTTCTTCAAGACGGAGGAGGATAGCGACCACAACGACAAGCCTTGAGACGCTGCACCTGCCTTTTCTGAGATAGGACGGGCGTGCCCGCATCTGGCAATGAAGCGTCAACCCGTCTTGATCGGGAGGTATGTTATGCCTCTTGAAGCAAGGAATCCCCCCTCTTCAGGGCGGGGAGGAAGTCAACCATGGGAGAAGCAAAACGTCGCCGTGATCTAGGCCTGCCGCCACGGCAAACATCAAGACAGCCACGAGATACGTCCCCACGGGTGGTGAGCTGGCTGCCCTTGACCCGCCAACAAGCCCGAAGCTTCATGACCTGGACCAGCCGCGGCGCCTGGGGCGGCATCGGCCTGCTGGTGGTGGTCTGGCTGGTGGTCCGCTTTGTCGGTCCCGCCCTGGGCTGGTGGACGTTACAGGGCTGAGCCCCTATGCTGGTCTCTTCACCGGAGCGGCAGGCCACGCTCCTTGAACGCTCCAGAGCCTGGGTCGAGGTGGATGAAGGGGCCATCACCCACAACACCCGGGTGCTGCGCCAGAGGATTGGTCCCCACGTGAAGCTCATGGCCGTGGTCAAGGCCAATGGCTATGGCCATGGGGACGGCGCCACAGCCCACGCGGCCCGGGCCGGGGGCGCCGATGCCTTTGCAGTGGCCAGCCTGGCGGAAGCCGTTGGTCTCCGTCAGCAGGGGTTGCAGGAGCCCATCCTGGTGCTGGGCCACCTGAGCCAGGCCGATGATGTCCATGGCTGCTGGCACTGGCGTCTACTGCCCACCATCAGCACCCTGGACCAGGCACGGATGTTCCATGCCGTGGCCAGTGATTCGGGGGCGTGTTTGCCGGTCCACGTGAACCTGGATACAGGCATGGCCCGTCTCGGTGTCCCTTGGCAGGAAGGGGCGGCCTTGATTCAGGCCATCCAGCAACTGGACGGCCTCCGGGTGGAGGGTATCTACTCCCACTTGGCGGCCGCCGATGCCTTGGATCCCGGCCTGACGCGGCAGCAGCAGAAAAGTTTTGATCAGGTGCTGGCTGCACTCACCAACGGGAAACCCGCAAGGCTTTGCCGTCATCTGGCCAATTCCGCCGCCACCATGGCCAATCCCAGCCTTCACTACGACATGGTGCGGGTCGGGTTGGCCCTCTATGGCCATGCTCCGGCGGGCCATCTGGAAGGTATGCTGCCCCTGCAACCGGCCATGGCGGTGCGCTCAAGAGTCACCCTGATCAAAACCGTCCCTGCCGGCACGGGCGTCAGCTACGACCACCGCTACCGCACAAAACGCCCCAGTCGACTGGCGGTGGTGGCCATCGGCTATGCCGATGGGGTGCCGCGGCTGCTCTCCAGCCGCATGGGCGTGCTCCATCGGGGGCACCGACTGCCCCAGGTGGGGACCATCACCATGGATCAACTCATGATTGACGCCACCGACCACCCCCAGCTTCACACCGGCGCGGTGGTCACCCTGCTGGGCCACGACGGAACCACAGCCATCAGCCCGCGCCAATGGAGTGAAGCCTGCGGCACCATCCCCTGGGACATTCTCTGTGGCTTCTCCAACCGTCTGCCCCGGTTAAGCGCTGGCCGTTCACCACAGCAGGGTGACCAACTGGCCTTGCAATGGTAGCCTGGAGGGGCCACTGGAGAGGTGGCTGAGTGGTTGAAAGCGGCTCCCTGCTAAGGAGTTACAGGAGGCAACTTCTGTCGAGGGTTCGAATCCCTCCCTCTCCGTTCTTGACAATCCCCGTCCCTCAGCCCTTGAAAAAGCGCAGAGTCCGGGGCTGTCCCCATGAACCCTCCACCTGCAGGTGGGGCTGATTGAGGGCCATGTGGCGCAGGATCCAGAACACCCGCTCCACCTGGTCCGGCGCCCCGACGGCCTGGGCAATCTCCACGGCAGTGCGGGGGGTGGCATCCAGGAGGGCCGCCACCTGTTTTTGCAGGCTCAGCACAGCGGCGGCGGCCTTTTTGCCCGCTTCCACGCCGGGCTGGTGGTAGGCGTTGACGTTGACCAGCTCCCCATAGAGCCCCACTGTCCGCTCAAACAGAGCCACCAGGGCCCCCAACTCCCGTGGACCCAGCCGCTCCATGGTGATGGTGATGCTCTGGCGGCCCCCCTCGCTGAGGGCGCTGCGGGTGCCCTGAAGGAAGCCGTCCAGCAGGTCCCCGGGGCTGTCATCCTCCTCCGTTGGGGTGCTGGCGGCGGGGTCCTTGAGGACTTCGATGAAGGTGACAAAGAAATTATCGATTCCATCCCGAAGCTGCTGCACGTAGGCGTGCTGGTCTGTGCTGCCCTTGTTGCCGTAGACCGCAATGCCCTGATGAACCACCACCCCGTCCCGGTCACAGCGCTTGCCCAGGGACTCCATCACCAACTGCTGCAGGTAGCGGCTGAACACCTGCAGGCGATCCCGATAGGGCAACACCACCATGTCCCGGGTGCCCCGCCCGGAACCGGCCACGAACCAACTGGCGGCCATGAGGGCGGCAGGGTTGTTGCCCACCACGGGCTGACGGGTGGCGTGGTCCATGGCCGCAGCCCCGGCAAGGAAGTCCTCCATGGGCACACCCGCCAGCAGCCCCGGCAGCAACCCCACTGCAGAGGTGATGCTGGTGCGCCCACCCGCCCAGTCATGGAGGGCAAAACGTTGTAGCCAGCCTTCCGAGACGGCCTGCCGATCCAGCTTGCTGCCCGGCATGGTGATGGCCACCGCCTGGGCTGGCCACGCTCCTCCCAGTTGCTCCAGGCGGCGGCGGGTCTGCACCATGCCCACGTGGGGTTCCGGGGTGCTGCCGGATTTACTCACCACAATCACCAGACTGGTCTTGAGCCGCTCCCCCAATTCCCCATAGGTGCGGCCCATGCCCTCGGGATCCACGTTATCAATGAAGTGAAACCCCAGGCCCACGCCGGTCTGCTGCAGGGCGTGAATGACCAGCAGGGGACCCAATCCCGAGCCGCCGATCCCGATCCACACCACATCGGTGAAGGCCGCTCCTGCAGGGGTGGCGACGGATCCCTCCAGCACACCACGGGCAAAGGCGGCCATGGTCTGCTGCTGCTGCTGAAGTTCCTCGGTGATGGCGGGATCCGGCGCCAGTTGCGGAGTCCGTAGCCAGTAATGGCCCACCTGCCGCTGCTCGTCGGGATTGGCAATGCTCCCCTTCTCAAGGGCGGCCATGGCCGCAAAAGCACGGTCAAAGCGCGGCTGAAGGCTGGTGAGCGCCTCCGTGCTCAGTGCCATCCGGCTGGCGTCCAGCCAAAAGCCCAGCTCTTCGTCGTGCCAGAGCAACGCACAGAAACGTTCCCAAAGCTGCTGGTGGTTGGTGGTCTCAAGGGGGGGGTAAAGGGGGATTTGGGGAGCCGAGCTCATCCAGGCCACATGTCGGTTGGCTCAACGCTAAGCCATCTGATGTGCTAAGCCATCTGATGTTTTGCCTTGCGCACCAAGAGGGTGTGCCGGGGTCAGACCCACGTGCAAGGCACTGTCCTCATCAGCCCCGGATCAGCCCACGCTCCACACACCGGCGGCCATGTCCACCAGGGGACGCACCAGGTCCGTGCTACAGAGGAACCAGGCGAAGGCAGCACCGCCGCAGCCACCAAGCCACCAGCCACTGGCGAATTCTTCCCAACCGGCTCTGGTACACAGATCGGTTGGCGGGTTGGGAATGGTGGCGGAAGGAGGCTGCACCTTGGGAGCACTGCCTGCAGTCCCGTAGAGGGACAAGGCAACGGTGAGCACGGTGACCAGGACCACCGTGTCCAACAAACCGGCGGTGGCGGCCGCCTCGGTGGCTCTCAGGCCACTGGTGATGGTCAGGGGACCATAGAGGAAGAAGCCGTGGGCCATCCCCACCTCCAGACCACGGCGGTTGGGGGAGAGGCCTTGCCGGTAGGCCGGCAAAGCGTTGAGGAAGGCCTTGATGAACGTGTTGGAGTTGAAGGGAGTGGCCAGGTCCCCAACAGTGGGGTCCGCGACGGGGGTGACGGTCATGGTTGGCGAGGGAGACGTTAATCAGGAAGCGCCGCAGACAAGGCGCGGCGCGGCGTCGGGAAACTTGCCGGAGGATCAGTCCGTGGATTCAACAACGGTGAACAGGATTCCCATGGCCACGAAAGCGCTGATGACCACAAGGGGGATAAACACTGATGGCATCCACGCGGCGGCGTAATCGCCAATGGTGAAATCAACAGTCATACCGGACAGAGCAAAAGGGCTGTTTCAAGCATTGACAGCGTCCCAGCAGGCTTGGGACGACATGCCCATGATTGACGGCTCAAACCCTAAGTGAGCCAGCCTTTGATCACGGTGACCACAGTCTGGGGGTGACATAAAAGTTCAACCCCCGGGCATTGGGCAGAGCCTTGGGCGCCTGGCAGAGGGATAGGATTACACCATGGAGACCCTATTGGTTGTTGGTGTTGCCGTTCTTCTTCTCATGGGAGCCGTTCTGCTGCAATGGCGCCGGCAGCTCCTGGGGAAGCAGGCCTCACCCAGCCCGCAGCAGGCCGGCGCTGGCCCGGATCCAGTTCAGGGGGGCTGGCAGTCCTTCCCCTCCCCTGCACAACCGGCTGTGGTCACTGGTATGGGCCAGTTCCGGCCTCCGGGTCCACAACAGCGGCGGCATATGCTGCGGTACTTGAAGTCCGCCTACGATAAGGGGTCAAACGCCCGGCTGGCGGCCATGGAAGACATGGTGGCTTGGGGAAACCCCATCTGCCTCCCGCTCCTGCGGCGCGGTCTGCGGGATGCGGACCTTCGTGTGGTCGAGTTGGCAGCCCGTGGTCTGGAGCGCTTCCGTGGCCCACGCAGCGCCTCAGACGTCCTCCACGGCGCCCTCGTCGGCCCCGGGGCAGTTGCCCCTCACCACTTGCCTGACCCTGTAGATGCTGCGGTTCTGGCTCTCGTGGTAGGTGCGCATCAGCAACTCTCCCAACAACCCCAGACAGAACATCTGCACCCCGGCCAGCCCCAGCACCACGGACAACAGCAGCAGGGGACGGCTGCCGATGTCTTCCCCCATGATCTTCACCACCAGCAGGTAAAAGCTCATCAGGAAGCTGATGGTGACGGCCAGGAGCCCGGCAAAGCCGAACACGTGCATGGGCTGGGTCAGGAAGCGCTGCAAGAACCAGATGGTGAGTAGATCCATCAACACCCGGAAGGTGCGGTCGATGCCGTATTTGCTGCGGCCAAACGGCCGCATCCGGTGATTGACCTTGATCTCGTCAATGCGGGCCCCCTCGATGGAGGCCAGGGCAGGCAGGAAGCGGTGCAGTTCCCCATAGAGGTTCATGTCCTCCACCAACTCGCGGCGGTAGGCCTTGAGGGAGCAGCCATAGTCATGCAGCCGCACCCCCGTGACGTTGCCGATCAGATGGTTCGCCAATCGTGAAGGCAGCTTGCGGCTCAAGGCCTTGTCCCGGCGCTGGTGCCGCCAGCCGCTCACCAGGTCGTAGCCTTCCCGCAGACGGTTGATGATGCGGGGAATATCGTCAGGGTCATTTTGCAGGTCCCCGTCCATGGTCACGATCACGTGGCCGCGGGAGACGTCAAACCCGGCGGCCATGGCCGGGGTCTGGCCGTAGTTGCGGCGCAGCAGCACGGCCACCAGTTCCGGCGTTTCCCGGGCCAGCTTTTGCAGCCGCTCACCTGTGTCGTCAGTGGAGCCATCATCAATGAGCACCAGTTCGAAGGGCTCCTTGATGGGTCTCAGCACCCCCAGCAATTGCTCCAGCAAAAGCTCCAGTCCGTCAGCCTCGTTATAGAGGGGAATCACCACGGAAATGCTGGGCTGAACCTTGACGTCCTCCCCGCCGTAAAGGACGGGGATTCCTTTCTTCAAGTCAGACATGACTGCCCTCCTCGACCAAGAAGGGTTCCTGCTTCATGGCCAGAGGCTGAGCAGGTCGGAGACGTTGGCTTCCAACGGGAGCCAACTCGGACATCTCGCCCGTACATTGCAGCCCTGGACTCCAGCAGGGTCCTCAGCAGACGCCAACCGGCCTCTGCTATTGAATGAGCAAGCCTCTGGTGCTTGGCCATCCCCGAAAGGTTCAGATCCTCGATACACACCGTTTGGTTCTCGCGGATGAGTCGCGTGCTGAGCTTGTGGAGATGATCCAACCGTTGGTCCGCCATCTGGACATGAGCCTTGGCCAAGATTAGCCGGGCCTTCTGCCTGTTGTGAGAGCCCTTCACCTTGCGGCTAAGGTCTCGCCTCAACCTCCTGATCCGTTTCAAGGCGGCTCGAAGAAACTTGGCCGAGCCCCTCGCTCCGCTCTGGTGGGTAGTCTCCAGTCTGGGAGCAAGGGCGGGTATTGTGGATACGCACCCCCTTGGGGAGTTAGCTCAGATGGTAGAGCGCTGCGATCGCACCGCAGAGGTCAGGGGTTCAACTCCCCTACTCTCCATGGCCCCGGTTGTCCCATGGCTATGATAAGGTATCTATATGTCTCAGTCCAAGCGCGAGCAGGTGGTTAGCCATCTGCGCTACATTCGGCAAGAATTGCGGGAAATGCACCAGGGAGTCCAGGAGGATGGCCTCCTGCCTGATCCCGCCGAAGTTCGCGGCGTCATGGCCCAGATGGAAGCCCTCCTGGAATTGGTTGCCGGCCGCTCAGGCCGCAAAGCCAAAAGCTCCACCAACCAGCCTTAACAGGTCAGGGCGTTTGCTTCCCGAAGACGGGAGAACTGCGTCTTCGCTGGAGTCGTCCCTTACCCAGTCTTTCCAGTTCTTGCACCCTTGCCAAGGTGGCGGACAGACGGTTGTGCTTGAAAATCTGAACGTGGCAGGGATGAGGACATCAGCCAACCCGCCTCCCAAACCTGTTCAGCCTGTGGGCACAGGGGGCTTGCCCGCGTGAGGAATCCCCCTCTCCTTCAGGGTGGGTGAGGACGTCAATGAATCTGATCGAACACGGTGAGCATGGGCAGGTACATGGCCAGCAGGATGGAGCCCACAATGCCACCCACCACAAGGATCATCAGGGGCTCCACCATGGCGGTGAGAGTCTTGATGGTGGTGGTGACCTCCGCTTCGTAAAAGTCGGCGATTTTGGCCAGCATGACGTGCATCTGGCCTGTTTCTTCGCCGATGGCCACCATGGTGATGGCCGCATGGGGGAACACGTTCTGGCCGTCGAGGGCTGTGCTTAGCAACTCCCCTTCCTCCAAACTATTCTGGGCCTGGACAACGGCCCGATCCAAGATTCCGTTGTGGAGCACGGCCCGGGCAATGTCCATGGCGGACAGAATGGGCACGCCCGCACGGGTGAGGCAGGCCAGCGTGCGGCAGAACTGGGCAGTGGCGGTCTTGCGCAGCAATGCACCGAACACCACCAAGGATAGGGTCCATTGATCCCACTGACGGCGACCTCTGGGGGTGTTGCGGGCCATGGACAGCCCCACGAAGATCAGGAGCAGTGTTACCAAAACCGCCACGGCCCACGTTGAGCGCAGCCAGTGGCTCAGATTCACCATCACCTGTGTGAACAGGGGCAGTTCGGCACCCAACTCGGCAAAGACCCCGGCAAAGGTGGGAATGAGGAAGACGGTCATGCCCAAAAAGGCGCCCACCGCCATGATCAAAATCGTCAAGGGATAGGAGACGGCCTGCTGGAGTTGTTGCTCCAGCTTGGCGTTGCTCTCCAACACCACGGCCAGATGGGCCAGCACCTCGCCCATCACCCCGGCGGCTTCACCCGCCATGACCATGGCCACGGTCATGGAATCGAAGACGTGGGGCCAGCGCTTCATGGCTTCCCCCAGGCTGTCCCCTTGGCGCACGTCCAGGGAGACGGCGGCCAAAGCCCGCTTGAACAGGGGAGAGCGCTGCTGCTGGGCCACCAGATCCAGGCTCCGCGCAATAGGCACGCCAGCGTCCACCAGGGCGGAGAGCTTGCTGGCCCAGATGGCCCGCTCCCGACGACTGGGGGGGCGCTGCAAGGTGAATCTCCACCCTGCAGACGGGGGACGCTCCGGCAAGGCCTCAATCTTGAGAGGCGTCAACCGGCGGCGTTGCAGGATGCGACGCGCCTTCACCGGGCTGGCGGCCTCCAGTTCCACGGTCTTGGTGGCGCCCCGCTGGTTGCGACAGGTGGCATTGTAACGCATGGTTGGCATCAGGTGGGACGCTGCTGCAGGCAGTAGGGGCACTCCAGCCATTGATCCTGCAACCCGGCGCTACAGCGCGGGCAATTCAGGGAGTTGAGGGTTCTGGCCCGTCGTTCCGTGGCCAGGCCCACGTCCGTCAGCAACACCCGCTCCACCTCCTCCAGGGTGGTGACGCCCTGAAGGACCAACTCCAGGCCGTAGCCCAGCAGGGTAGTCATGCCCCCTGCCACGGCCATGCGGCGCAACTGATCCGTGGTGACGACCCGGGCCATGGCCGCAGCAATCTCCTCGCTCACGGGCAGCACCTCATAGACCCCCGCCCGCCCCCGGTAGCCGCTGCCGCCGCACTGGCTACAGCCCGGCGCTCCCGGAGTGCTGACACAGGCGCGATAGAAGCACAGTTCCGTGTCCCCACTGGCCAGAAGTCCCACCCTGGCCAGGTCTTCAGGCTGGGGACAGTAGGGCACGGCACAGGCGGGGCACACACGGCGCAGCAACCGTTGCGACACCACCCCCAGGAGGGAGGCCGCCACCAGA
>NZ_FITM01000171.1 GCF_900047545.1 Candidatus Synechococcus spongiarum | reverse complement strand
TAGACACAGCGCTTCAACACCAGACGGCGCACAATGTGGCGGTCGTCCAGTTGGCTTTCCTCCAGTTCCCAGCCGCCGCGGCGGGCATTTTCCCGGATGGTGGCACGAATGGCCTCGATGCGCGCCGCCACCGATGCTGTTGTCCCGTTCGGCCCGGCGGCACCAGGGGGCTTTGGTTCCGCGTCCTCCGGGGTGGCGGCCATGGCTTCGATCACCCGATCACTGAGATAATCCACCAGGCTCACCAGGAAGTGACCGGAGCCCATGGCCGGATCGCAGATTTTGAGGGCCAGGATCTCCTCGGCAGTGCGGCCTTCCACCAGGGGCGTCAAGGTTTCCTTGATGATGAGCCGCACCAGGGCATCCGGCGTGTAGTAACTGCCCGATTTCTTGCGGGCAAACACCTTGGGTTGCACCATGATGGCTCCCTCCTGATAGACCAGCTCATGATCCAGCAGCCGTTCATAAATGGAGCCCAACTGCTCAACACTCAGGTCCCGGTAGTTGATATAGCTTCCTGTCTTGCTGTCAAAGGAGAGAGTCGCCAGCACGTCCGCCATCACCTGGTCATTAAGATTCACAGCCGCCAGCAGGGGTGTTTGGGCAGCGTTGAACAGATCGCTGTTATAGGGAGGCAGGCCAATTGAGGGATCACCCTGGTCAATGGCCCGGCAAAGATTCTGCAAGTGGGACCAGTAGCGACAAAATCTGGTGGAGAAAATATCCTTGGCCTCTTTGCGGCGTTTTACGTCATCACGCCGCTTACGCAGGCTATAATCATCGTAGCGCAGATTATGTGCAGGCAACAAGCCGCGATCCTCCGCATAGAGGATGAACAGGAGACGATAAAGCAGGGTAAGAGCCGCCTCGCGCACCTTGTCCAGGGAGGAGGGGTCAGTCAGGGACTGGCCAACATCTTTGGCGGCAGCAGCTAAGGCCTTGGCAAGCTTGGGAAACACCTGGCAAAGTACCATATCCGAGAGGTTGGCGGCAACCCGTTCCCCGTAACGGCGACTCTCCTTCAGAACCCACTCATGCAGGCTTGGGCCACCCGCACCCGGCATAAACGCCTGGGGACGCAACAACAGTACAAACAACTTGAGCCCATGGCGGTCCTGATGGCGCAAAACTGCCGGTAGATTGATCTCAAAAAACTCCGCCGCCACGGAGCGGGCGCCAGCGTAATAGAGGCGCCAACATTGACCGTTGCTGAGAATCCCCCAGCGCAGGGCGCCATGGGTCAGGTCGTCGGCACGGCGCAAATAACGCAACACCTGGCCGGCCGGAGTCCGCTGCTGAGGGCTGCTGCGATCCAACCCCACCCCCCAATGCTTGGCTTCCACCAGCGCCACCCCATGGCCATAGCGTCGCCATTCCTCGTCCTGCTCCAGCGCCTTGGCCTTGGCCGCCTCATTGGCAAACAACACCCCGTCGGGCACGTCCTCCCGCCCCCGGCTGCTGAGCCGCTGTTGCCGCAAGACATGCCGCCAACCCAGGCACTGGAGCACGGGCCAGATCAACTCATCCTCGGTGGTGGCTTCATTGAGCTGGTGCTGCTGGGGGAAACGCTCCATAATCTCCCGTAGCCCCGCCTCCACCGCCACCAACTCCCCCTCCCCCAGTGCTTGCCAGGCCGGGGAATCCTCCAACGGGCCGCTGAGAAAATCCTGGGCAAACAGGCTGCGGCGCCAAGGGGCTGGTGATGGGGTGCGGTCTGGCGTGGGCGGCATGGTGGTCTGTCTTGAGGAGGAGATGGGTGCAGGGTAAGCTGGCGGTGACCTGCAGAAGATCACCCATTCCCATGGGTTGGTCCCACCCGGAACGGTCGGGTGACCAGCATCTTTACCTCACCCTCAACATCCTTCACAAAGGGGCTTACATACGTAGGTGCCCCAGCTTGTCTACCACTGAAGTCTTAAGAATCTCAATTTAGACACATTATTGAAGATGCTCCATTTTCTAAAAACGACACTTTCCAAATTAAACCAAGTTACATTTTTACAAATGCAATTAACTCGAATTCTTTCAAATAAATTTTATTCCAATCTGAAGCAAACCGCCACTTAGTAGCATAGAGCACTTGACAACCTACCCTATCCAGCCTATTCTTGCTCTATCACCTATTCACTTAAAATGTGAGTCGCACAGGTCCAGACAAGTCTCACCGCCAAGGAATCACACTTATCCAGTTAATGAAAAGGTTCCCCGATGACAAAACTGCTGAAGCCTAGTTTGTTGATGCAAGGTGGCCTGAAGGAATCATTTGCCCTCATTACGGCTCTGTCAATGTGAATCCCAAAACTAAGCATCGCTCCATGCCGTATCGATGCCGTAATTGCCGTAAAAGGTTCAGCACCAGAACAGGAACAGTGATGGAATATTCCAAGTTGGGATTCCAGATTTGGGTCATTGCTATCTTCCTCATTGCCACTAATCTCAAGGGCATTTCCAGTATGAAACTCCATAGGGACCTTGGCATCACCCAGAAAAGCGTCTGTTTCCTTGCCCATCGAATTCGGGAATCTTTCGATTTTTCATGGCTACCTGGCTTCGATGGACCTATTGAAGCTGATGAGACCTTCGTTGGCGGTAAGCGCAAGAATATGTTCCATGACAAGCGCAAGGAGCAAACCGGACGTGGGCCAGTAGGTAAGGTCATTGTGGCTGGCGTTAAGGATCGTAAAACCGGCCAAGTCAGCGCAAGGGTAGTCAAGGGTACGGATGCGGCAACTCTGAAAGGATTTGTTCGGTATCATGCTGAGCCAGGCACCACAGTCTACACCGATGAAGCGTTGGACTATCAAGGTATGACTGATATGGACTATCAAACGGTGAACCATGGCGTCGGTGAGTACGTCGATGATATGGGCTCA